>DASWNS010000038.1:0-8235 GCA_036399115.1 Pyrinomonadaceae bacterium
CGTCCTTCCAAGCGGAAAGCCGCACGCGTCAACAACTGAACTGGCCGTTACAAATCGTCGGCGATGGAGCCATTCATCGCCGACTTTTTTTCGCGCGGCGTACTAACTGCGGCATCGAGTAATTGTTACCCGCCTGACGGACGAAGCGCGTCTATTTTTCATCCCTCATCCTGCGCCCTTCATCGCTGCTTTTCGCGCGTTATCCCTGCTTTTTGGGCGTTCGTCTTTCGCCCGCCCTTTTTTTTAATGTCTTAGAAACAGACACCGGCGGGGAACGCCCCGGTTGAATTTACGGGCATTTCAGGTGGCCTCCCGGTGGTATGCGGTTTGCCGTTTGGAGAGGCGCACGCGTCTATCAAACTCTCCTCAGTGGAACAAGAGGGTTATTCGGAGTCTATCAGGGGCAAGCTATTATGAACATTTTAAGTAACTTCTTCTCGGACGATCTCGCCATCGACCTCGGCACGGTGAACACGCTCATCTACGCGCCCGACCGGGGCATCGTCTTGAATGAGCCTTCGGTGGTGGCGATTCACAAGTACACGGGCGAAGTGTTGTCGGTGGGTGCGGAAGCGTACAAGATGGTGGGGCGTGCGCCGAAAGATGCGGAGGTGTTTCGTCCGGTCAAGGGCGGCACGGTCGATAACTTCGAGGCCGCAGAGAAGATGCTCGCCGCCTTCATTCGCCGCGTGCACGGCAATCAGAACAAACGCAGCCACATGGTGATCGGCGTGCCCGGCTCTTCCACCGCGCTCGAACAACGCTCCGTGCGCGATGCGGCGCGCGACGCTAAAGCTACGCGCGTCGATCTCGTTGACGAAGGACTGGCCGCCGCGCTCGGCGCCGGACTCGGCTACGAAGACGAACGCGCGCACTTGATCGTTGACATCGGCGGCGGCACAACGAACATCGCCATCATCTCTTCGGCGGCGGTCGTCTCTTCGAGCAGTTTGAAGGTGGCGGGCAATGCGATGGACGATGCGATCCGCGATTACGTGCGCGCGAAGTATGAGATGCAGCTCGGCGAGCGCACCGCCGAACAGGTCAAGAAAGAACTCGGCGCGGGGCACGCGGAAGCGCGCGTGGACGGCAAACGCGAAGCGCGACACATGGAAGTGGTCGGCAAGGAACTGACGAGCGGGCTGGCAAAGGCGGTCGAACTCAGTTCCGATGAAGTGCGGCAGGCTTTAGAGCCGGTGCTCTCCGAGATCGTCGCGGGCGCACGCCGCGCGATTGAAGACTCGCAGCCAGACGTGACGGCGGACATCTACCAGACGGGACTCATCCTGACGGGCGGCGGCGCGCTTCTCGAAGGCATGGCCGAACGCCTCCAGAACGAACTGCGCCTGCACGTCACGGTCGCAGACGATCCGCTCGCGGCGGTCGCGCTCGGCGCGGGACGCCTGCTCGCCGACGCAGAGAGACTCCAACGCGCCGCCATCCGCGAAGACGTTCCCGCATGGCAAGGCTCCGAAGAGTTGGTCGTCAACTGGTAATCGAATAAGCGGTCGAGATCACTGAGGCGGGAGGACAGGCGCAGAGAGCGTTCGTCCTCCCGCCTTAATCTGTACGGGTAGCGTGAATCTCATCTTCGAGCAGCCCGCGTTCCGTTCGCAACATCTCTTCGCGCAGGAGTGCGCGTTCTTCGAGCGACAGTTGGCGGTATTGTGTGACGAGTTCGTGCGCGTCCAGGCGTTCGGGCGACGCGTCGCCGGGTTGGGGCGCGGGCGGGAGCAGGACGAGGCCGAGGACGTAGAGGGCGAGCGTGAAAAAGCTGATATAGCCGGTGGCGGGCGCGAAGGTTTGCTGTTCGCCGAGCGTGCCTTGCGTGAAGCCTTCGAGGAGCGCGCCCGCGAGTCGTTTGAGCCAGCCGCCGTCGGGCGCATAGAGCGAGGCGAGCAGGATATGTTTGAGGACGAAGGCCGTGCCGAAGAGGGCGACGAGGCTGCGCAGGGTGAGGCGCGCGTCGAAGTTGGCGAATTGATTGTGCCAGAGCGTCCAGAGGAAGAAGAAAGCGAACATCCAGCGGAACAGGCCGCGTTCGGGCAGCACGCTCGTGAAGGCTTGAGCGGAGGCGAAGAAGAGCGCGAGCAGCGTGAGCGCGTGCGAGATGAGCGTGAGCGGAGCGTGATCGCCTGCGAACCACGCGTGGAGATTGACGAGACGCCCGCGCACGAAGAGCAGCGACAGGAGGACTGCGAGCACGAGCGCGACGAGCGGCGGCGCGACGAAGAGAAACGCCTGTGTCTCCGCCGCGACGCGCAGACCGCCCATGAGCGCGACGGTCAAAAAGATCGTCGGCAACAAGAGGCCACGCAGGAGAATTTGATTGCGTTCGCGTTGAGTCTTCATCGGTGCAAAGTTAATTCGAGGGGCGACGCTCGCTGCGTGGGCGTCGCTCATTTTCGCTCGCGCATGATCTTGAGCGGGTTGAAATCGCCCGTGGATGTCTCCAATCCTTGCTGCAACTCGGCCTTGAGTTCGGCGGCGGAATGAATCTTCAACTCCGGGTCGGCGACGGCCAGTGCGCCTCCTTCGGCGGACGACAGAGCGAGCGCGCGTGCGACCGCTTCCAAGCCCTGTTTGTACAAAGCGTCGTCGTGATAGACGCGCCCCCATCCCTCCCTGTAGAAAGCGTAGGCGATGTAGAACTGCGTGCGCGCGTCGCGCATGGCCGGGTCGGCGCGCATCCATTCGTCGCGCGCCGCCGCGTATTGCTCGCGGCGAAACAGTTCGCGCGCCGCGAGAAAGCGCGCCTCGTCAATCGCATAAGTCCCGGCGGCGACGCTCACCCCGGTCGTCGCTTCGGTGAAAGTGCGCGGCGCGGTGGCGTAAATCCAGATGATGGCGGCGGCGTAGAGAAGCGTCCATGCGATGCCTGCGCTTTTGATGAGGGTGGTTTGCATTCTATAATCTGACGCCGCCAAATGCTCAAATGATGCTTCGGCCAATTTCAGTTACAAAGGATAGCTTATTTCCCTTATGAAGACATTTCTCCTTTCACTCCTGTTCGTCGTCGCCGCGTCCGGCGTCGCCGCCGCGCAGGAACAGAAGTCTCACGACTCGCATAAGAAGCACGACGCCGCGAAAGTCGAAACCGCCAAAGTCGAGCGGGACGGCGACGTGATCAAGCGCGGCGTTGCGCTCGGAACCGAGACGCCCGCCGTCAAATTCGCAGACGTGTTGAAGGAGCCTGCGAAGTTTGCAGGCCAGCGCGTGCGGATCGAAGGCGTGGTGGAACGCGTCTGCCAGAGCGAAGGCTGCTGGATGCAGATCACGCCGGAAGCGGGCGTGGCCGGAATTCGCGTCACCTTCAAAGACCACAGTTTCTTCGTGCCGAAGGATTCCAAGAGCATGAAGTTTAAGGCCGAAGGCGAGTTCTTCGTGAAGGTGCTGGACAAGGCGCAGGTGGATCACCTCGTCGAAGACGGCGCGAAGATTGAGCGCAAACCCGACGGCACGGCGGACGAGATTCGCTTCGTCGCCACGGGCGTCGAACTCTGGAAATAAGTATGAACGCGGAACAATGGACGATGAATGAAAAGCAGACTGTCTTTCAGTTCACCGTTCCGCGTCCCTCCTTCATCGTTTAGTTATGCTGCCTTTCAAAGTCAGGGATGTGTTGATCTCGCCGCCGCTCGTGCTGTCGCCGATGGCGGGCGTGACGGACGTGGCCTTTCGCGGTCTGTTGAAACGCTGCGGCGGGGTCGGCCTGACCGTCTCGGAGTTCATTTCGGTCGAGGGCTTGACGCGCAACAACCCGAAGTCGAAACGGCAGATGCGTTTTTACGATTACGAGCGACCGTTCGCCGTGCAGATTTTCGGCGGGCAGCCGGAGCGCATGCGCATGGCCGCAGAGATGGCCGAGGAGTGCGGCGCGGACGTGCTCGACGTGAACTGCGGTTGCCCCGCGCCGAAGGTCGTCAAACACGGCGGCGGCTCGGGGTTGCTCCGGGACATGCCGCGCCTCGAAACCATCCTCAAGGAGATCAAACGCTCGATCACGATTCCGCTCACGATCAAGATTCGCGCGGGCTATTACGACAACAATATCAACGCCGTCGAGACGGCAAGGCTGGCGGAAGCGTGCGGCGTCGAGCACATCGCGCTGCACGGGCGCACGAAGGAGCAGGGCTACAAGGGGCGCGCGAATTGGGACTTGGTACGGCAGATCAAAGAGACGGTCAAAATTCCCGTCTCCGGCAGCGGCGATGTGACGACCGTGGACGAAGCGTTGGCGCGCTGGCGCGAGACGGGCTGCGACGGCATCCTCATCGGGCGCGGCGCGATGGCGAACCCGTGGGTCTTTCGACAGATCGAAGACACGCTCGCCGGTCGCGCGCCCTTCCAGCCGACGCTCGCCGACAAGCGCAACCTCCTGCTCGAATATTTCGAACTGCTGCGCGCGGACATGCCCGAACTGCCCGCCATCGGTCGGATGAAGCAACTCGCGGGACAGTTCACGCGCGGCCTCGTCGGCGGCTCGCGCTTTCGTCAGGTGCTCTATCACTCGCACGCCGTGGACGAGATACTCGAACGCATCGAAGAATATTTCGAGACGGTCGCCGCCGGGCGCGTCTATATCGGTGAAGGCGACGCGAGTGAGGCCGAAGAAGAAGGGGCGGCGTCGCCCGTGCTCGATTCATGCGAGGCGGCGACAGTGTGAAGCCTGTCAGTTGTACGTGGTTAGTTGTCCGTTGTTTGTGATCCGTAGAATCGAAGGGAGCAAGCGGGAATGACCGAGCACAGGGAAGAGACGCGCGACGAAGAAGGGCACTTCAACGAACAGGATCGCGTGGACGAACGCGGCGACGTGGCGGAGCCGGATGCGCCCGTCACGGCGGAACATAACGAAGGCATGAGCACGATCCTCGACGGCGAACCGGGCGTCGGCGTGCAGGACAGTCTCGGCGAGTAATAATTTCGCGCAAAGCACTTAACGCAAAGGCGCGTGCATCAGGCGGAGGGGCGCAGAGAGTTGAAGCTTCAACTCTCTGCGCCCTTTTGCGCTCTCTACGTGTGCGGCGTTGAGACTCTTATTCCGCCGACTGTAATTCTTCGATCTCGGTTTCTAGCGCGCGGAGCGTGCGTTGGAGCATTTCGCGATGGGGGCGTCGGGTGGCCTGTTCAAGTTGCGAGAGGGTGCGTGAGCGCGAGAGGCGGAGGGTTTCGAGTCGTTCGCGACGCGCGCGTGCTGCGGGCGATTCGTCTACGGGCGGCTCCGCCGCGCGACGCGCACGTTCCTCCGCTTCCTGTATCTGGTCTTCGACCGCTTTGCTTTCCCACCCGCGCGCCATCGGCCACGCTCCCCTTTACAGTTTCAATCAAGAAGACTTACTGCGGTCGCCTGCTCTCAGGCGACTCGGTGTTCGCGCCCGAATTTATGTGCCCGGCCTGCGCAGTCCGAGCGGCAGCGGCGCGGTGCCTTCGAAGAACCAGCTCGCGCCGACTTTGACGCGGTGATGCCACGTCGGCAGGCGCGAAGTGTAGAGCGCGAAGCGCGCCTGACGCGCGAGCGCGCCGCCGAAGGCTTTACCCGCCGTGAGCACTGCGGCGCGTTCCGTGCCGAGGCTCAGGGCTTCGCCCATCTCCTCGAAATGCTTCGTCTTGAGTTCATGGCCGCCGAGCAGCGCGCGGATATTGGCGGCGGCGAGCGACGCTTGTTGAAAGGCCAGTTGCGCCGTGCCCGCCAGTTGCGGGCTGGCTGCGGCGAAGCGCGCGTCGTCGCCGAGCGAGAAGACTTCCCGGCGTCCCTCCACTTGCAGCGTCGGCTCGACCGAGACGAGGCCGCGCCTCTCCTTCGGAATTTGCAGGTGCTCCACGAGCGGGCTGACTTTCACCCCGCCCACCCAGACGACTGCCGCCGCCGCCAGTTCCGTCTGCACGCCCGCCTGCTCGAAGGTGAAACCCTCCTGCGTCACGCGCCGCACGCGCGTCTGCGTATGCACCTCGACGCCCGCTTCCGCCAGAGCCTCTTCCACGTAGACGCGCAGTTCCTCGCCCATCCCCTGCACCACATGTTCCGCCATCTCCACCACGACGACGCGCGGCGCGCCCTGCAACCCGCGCCGCCGGAACGCATCGCGCAGCAGGTCGCCCATCTTCGTAGAGAGTTCGCACCCGCTCGCGCCCGCGCCGACGACGGCAAAGGTCGCCGCACGCTGCGCCTCTTCCGCAGAGGCTTCGGGCGGAATGCGGTCGAGCGTCTCAATCATGCGATTGCGTAAAGCGTCCGCGTCGGCGATACCGCGAAAAGGCAGCGCGTACTCCTGCGCGCCCTCCACGCCCGCGTAGTTTGTGACGCCGCCGACGGCCAGCACGAGCACGTCGTAACTTTGCGGCTCCGCCCATCCTTCGATGACGACGCGACGCGCCTCGAAATCCACGTCCGTCGCCGCGCCGTGAATGAAGCGAATTTTATCGTCGAGCAATTCACGATAATGCGGCGCGATGTGCCACGCCTCCACCTCGCCGCTCAAATACTCGTAGAGCATCGGTCGAAACGTAAAATGATCCTCCGCGCTCACGAGTGTCACCTCGCCGTCGCCCGCGAGGTCGAGCGCGGTGAACAACCCGCCGAAGCCGCCGCCGATGATCAAAATACGCGCCTGTTTCTTCGCCATAAGTTTAACTTGTCCGGACGCTCCTTTCGGGCGGGCATGGTAGCAGAGAAGCGACGCGCGCGCCACGCCTCTCTTTAGAGGGTAGCGGGTCGGTTTGAAATCCGGCTCTAAGAAGTAAGCAGGGGGGTGACGGTTTCAACAATCTTGCCTATGTCTTCCGGCTTCCGTAAAAACTCATTCGCGCCCGCCAACCGCGCATCCCTCCTACATGCACCAGCAGAGAGCACGATAATCGTAGTCTGTGTGCGGTGTGGAAATTCGCGGGCATATCGGACTAGCTCAAGGCCGCTGACGTTCGGTAAGTCATTATCGAAGAGCAACAAATCATAACTGGCCGCGCTTGCCAGCCGCTTAACTGCAACCGCCCCGTCGTAGCAGAGCACGACGCACCAGCCTTCCGCTTTCGACGTCTCTCTAACTACGTGCGCGACAACTTTGTGATCTTCGACATAGAGGATCGTGAGGGGCATCTTGTGCTATCTTGCTCGCGCTCTTTCTTTGAAAACTGCTGGCAACGGTCGCATGTCTAGCTCACCCTCACATTCTCACGAGTGATGAGCGTCGCCACGAAGCAGAGACTTTCTACTCTCTTGGCGACAACAACTGGTGAGACGATTTTAGTTACAGTTGTCACTAAAATCAAGCGACGAGCGCACTTCATTGTCTCATCAGGGGAGAAATCCTGATGGGCAGCGCGCGTGAGCGACCCGCACGGCTCGCTGAAAAGTTGCTCCAGATTCGCACCGCACTCGGTATTTCGCAGGGCGAAATGCTCAGGCGTCTGGGTGCAGATGAAAAGAGCGACCGCTATTACGTCTCCAATTACGAAACCGGAAAGCGCGAGCCGTCGCTGCTCGTCCTCTTGGAATACGCACGCATCGCCAACGTCCTCATGGAAGTCCTCGCCGACGATGAACTAGACCTCCCCGAAACCATCCCCAGCTCCACCAGAAGCGAAGGCATCCGGCGCACGCCAGTCAACAGCCAGAGGCGTTAGTCTTCTGAAATAGCGCCGTTTCCAAGCTCATCTCTGCTGTGCGGCGTGGTGGCTGGACAGCCGGTTTGTGGGCGTGTTAAATTGTCGCGGTTTTGCTTAACTCTTGCGGTTGCCTGAAATTACGGGCGAACTGCGGTCTGGGAGGGCCATCCGGGGCAGGAAGCTACAGTTATGTTAGATCGAGAATCGAAGGAACAGATCGTTACGACGTACCAAACGCACGAGGGCGACACGGGGTCGCCGCAGGTGCAAGTCGCGTTGCTCACCACACGCATTAACCAGCTCACCGAGCACTTCAAAACGCACAAGAAAGATAACCACTCGCGACGCGGACTGCTCAAGATGGTTTCGCAGCGACGCAGCCTGCTCGATTACCTCAAACGCAGGGATATCGAGCAGTACCATAAACTGATCAGCAGCCTCGGCCTGCGCCGCTAAACAAAAGCGCGCCAGACCTTAAAAGGCGGTTGAACGGAGCATATCAGCGAAGGAAAACGGTTCCTTCCGACATCAAGAAACGCCCGCGTCCCTCGAAAAGCCGGGTGGCAGTGCCGAACGTGACGGCGCAAACTGTCGCCAAGCGGACGCGAGTAGCCTGTAGCAGTTAGTTCAGCA
>DASWNS010000039.1:0-13859 GCA_036399115.1 Pyrinomonadaceae bacterium
AGACCATCCGCCACTGCCTTCTCGAGTGTGAAGCCGTGGTGCGCTCCGCGATGACTCTGTTCTTTAGTGCGTGGGCGGTCGGTGGGCAACTCCAACAGGGCGGGTGCGCCGCCCAGTTGTTCGCGCCAGTAGCTCAACTGCTCGTCGAGCACTTCACCTTGCAGCCACTCACGCTGCCACACCGCATAATCCGCATATTGAATCGCTAACTCTGAGAGCGGCGACTCTTCCTGCTTCTGATACGCCTCGTAGAGCGCGCCCATCTCACGAATGAAGACTCCCATCGACCACCCGTCCGAGATGATGTGATGCATCGTCAGCAAGGCGATGTGCTCTTCGCCTGACAACCTGATCAGCGCTGCCCGCAGCAACGGCCCCGCGGCTAAATCGAAGGGGCGCGCCGCCTCTTCCGCTACGAGTTGCTGCGCCTGCTGCTCGCGCTCCGTCTCAGGTAGGTGCGAGAGATCAAACAACGGCACTGCGATGGCTTGCGCCGGTTGAATGATTTGCGTCGGCTCGCCGTCCGTCTCGGCAAATGTCGTGCGCAACGCTTCGTGACGACGCACGACCTCAGAGAGGCTGCGTTCCAGCGCCACCCGGTCGAGCGCTCCGGTCAGTCGCAGGGCGGCAGGCATGTTGTAAGTGCTCGACTGCGGCTCCAGTTGGTCGAGGAACCAGAGACGCTGCTGGGCGAATGAGAGGGGCAATGCCCTGTCACGTCCCACCGGCACCAGTGGCAGGCTGCGGACTCGCTCTCCGGCTCTCAAGTGTCCGGCGACGGTGGCGGCCAGACCGCGCACGGTGGGTTGCTCGAAGAGCGTGCGCAGCGGCACTTCCACCCCTAAGGCTTCTCTGACGCGCGAGATAACCTGTGTGGCGAGCAATGAATGTCCGCCCAAGTCGAAGAAGTTATCTTCTGCGCCGACCCTGCCTATCGCTAAGACGCTCGACCAGATTCCGGCGATGATCTCTTCGGTTGGACCTTTTGGCTCGACGTATTGAAGGTCTATGTTGCGCGCTGCTTCATCGGGTGCGGGGAGGGCGCGACGATCAATCTTGCCGTTGGTCGTCAACGGCATCTTTTCCAGTTCGACAAAGCTCGTAGGGACCATGTAATCCGGCAAACGCTTTCGTAGATGCTCCTTTATCTTGCCTGGCACCACTGTCTGCCCCGGTTCCATCACCACGTATCCGATTAGACGCTTCTCCCCGGCCACCCGCTCGTTAACCATGACGGCGGCCTCCCGCACGCCGTCGCAGGCGTACAGCCCCGCTTCAATTTCTCCCAACTCAATTCGATACCCGCGAATCTTGACCTGATTATCAACGCGTCCGAGGAAGCGGAGTTGTCCATCCTCTAAATAGGTCGCTTTATCCCCTGTGCGATACATGCGCGCCCCTGCTTCACCGATGAACGGGTCAGGTATAAACTTCTCCGCCGTCAGATCGGGACGATTCAGATAGCCGCGCGCCAGCAACGACCCGCCAAGGTGTAACTCTCCCGTCACGCCCACAGGCACGGGTGCGCCCTGCTGGTCGAGGATGTAGATGGCACGATGCGCCAGCGGACGCCCGATTGGTACCTGCGATGAGGCGGCATCTTCTTCCGTCAACGGCGGCACGTCGAAGAGTGTGGCGGTCACGACCGTCTCGGTGGGGCCATAACCATTCAGCAGGCGCAGGTCTTGCAGGCCGGACTGTTGCCACAGGCGCGCCGTCTGCGGTGGCATCTGGTCGCCGCCGATGGTGATGAGTTTCAAGCGCGCGGCTAGCAGGGCGGCTGTCTCGGAGCCGGGCGCGGGCACAATTTGAGTCCAGTAAGCGGGAGGGAAGTTGACTATGGTGAGGCCGGAGTCGGCGACGCATTGGAAGAAATCTTCACGCCCCCACGGGTCGCCGCGCAGGACGAGCGCAGCGCCGGTCAGCAGGCCTGTGAAGATCTCTTCGACCGAGGCATCGAAGTTGAAAGAGGCGAACACGAGGACGACATCAGTGGAGTCGATGCGGTACTCTTCTAAGGCGACGAGGAAGTGGTTGGCGGCGGCGATGTGAGAGATGCAGACGCCCTTGGGAATGCCTGTGGAGCCGGAAGTGTAAATGACATATGCGAGGTTATCCCCCGTCACCCCGCTCTCCACACGCTCTTCAACCTGCGCCCCTTCGCTATTATGAATCTGCTCCACCAACACATATCTCAACTCTCTTCCGCGCTGCGGCAGCCAGTCCTTCAGAGACTCCTGTGTCAGCAACACTTCTACTCCGGCGTCCTCCATCATCCACGCCACACGCTCCACCGGTAGATTACGGTCGAGGGGCAGGTACGCGCCTCCGGCTTTGAGCACTCCGAAGATGGCGACGATCATCTCGACGGAGCGTTCCAGCAGGATGCCGACGATAACTTCCGGCCTGACACCCTGTTCGCGCAGTCTTCGCGCAAGTTGATTGGCTCGCTCGTTGAGCTGGCGATAATTGATCTGTTCTTCGCCGAGGACGACCGCTGTGGCCTCGGGCGTGCGTGCCACCTGCTCCTCGAAGAGTTCGTCCAAACATTTAGTTGTCTGATCATGACCCTTCGTGTTGTCCCACTGTTCCAGCAAAAGTTGCTGCTCCTGCGGCGACATCATCCGCAGAGTGGAGATCGGTTGTTCGGGTTTGAAAACAGCATTTTCAACCAGCCTCTGAAAATGCTCGACCATGCGCGTGATCGTGCTCTCATCGAAAAGCTCGCTCTTGTATTGCAGCATGCCGCGAATGCTTCCCTCATGCTCCATCATCTCAAGCGACAGGTCATACTTGGTCGTCGCCGCAGACTCTCTCCTGATGCTCCGCTCGTTGAGTTCGTTTAACTTCAACGACTCCTGATCCCAGTTATGAAAGGCAAACATCACCTGAAAGAGCGGCGTCTGGCTCAGGTTACGATCCGGCTTGAGCACCTCCACCAGTTTTTCAAACGGCACATCCTGATTCGCATATGCATCAACCGCGACTTTCTTCACGCGTGCGAGGAGTTCGCGGAAGCCGGGGTTTCCGCTCATGTCCGTGCGCATCACTAGAACGTTGATGAAGATGCCGATGAGTCCCTGAACCTCTTCAAGGTTGCGGTTGGCGTATGGCGTCCCGACGCTGATGTCCGACTGTCCCGTGTAGCGATAGAGCAGAACCTTGAACGCCGCCATGAACGTCATGAAGAGCGTAGTTCGTTCACTGCGACTCAACTCCTTCACCGCCTCCGTCACACCCGGCGGAAGCACGAAGCCGATTGTGTTGCTGCTAGACGTTGGCGACGCGGAGCGCGCGCGGTCGGTTCGTAGCTCCAAGACCTGCGAAGCCCCCGCCAGTTGTTGCTTCCAGTAAGCCAGCGGGCCATCGAGCGCGTCGCCCGATAACTGCGCGCGCTGCCAGAGCGCGTAGTCCGCATATTGAATCGGCAACTCAGGCAGCGATGAGGAATTCCCCTTCGAGTAGGCATCATAGAGCGTGCTGACCTCACGAATGAGGATGCTCATTGACCAACCATCGGAAACGACGTGGTGCATTGTCAGCAGCAACAGGTGCTCCTGTTCGTGCATCTTTACCAAACCCACGCGCAGCATCCGGCCATTCATGAGATCGAAGGGGCGACGCTCTTCTTCGGAGATCAGTTGTTCGGCACGCGCTTCCCGACTCGCTTCATCAAGCTCGCTCAGGTCTACGAGCGGCAGGCGAAGCTCTTGGGGCGGGTTGATGCGCTGTATGGGCAGGCCGTCCACTTCGGGAAAGTTCGTTCGCAGAATTTCGTGGCGGTTGATCAGTTCGCTGAAAGTTCGTTCCATCCCCTGCACGTTGAGGGGGCCTGTAATTCGTAGTGCGACGGCGATGTTATCTTCGATGCTGTCCGGCTCCATCTTCCAGATGAACCAGAGACGCTGCTGTGCATAGGACAAGGGAATCGCCTCGTTATTTTCGCGGCGGGGAATCTTCTGCACTCTGGAAGCGGCGGCACCTTTCAACTTCAAACGCAGCGCAAGCAGAGCACGCTTTTCAGGAGAAAGATTGTTTAAGGACTCAAGAATATTGCTCACCACCGGCCTCCGTTGTCTGTCTTCAACTGCGTTTTGCGCTCCTACTCAGAACCGTTCGGGCACTATGTCTTCAACTCACTTTTGAACCTGATCGATCAAATGAGTTTTCGCTGGAAGTGCGACGTTTATTTAGCACCTCTTCGAGCCGTCCTTTGAGGCGACGGGCGATCAAGGCACGCTTCTCAACCGACATCTCACTCATCGCGCCCGCAAACTCTCCGTCCTTGCTCGCATCAGTCTCTTGCCCCTCCGGCTTCTCACGTTCCGTCGCCAACCCTTCGAGGTATTGCTCGAACGGCCTGAATCCGAGTCCGTTGACGAAATGCGTCGCCGCCTCGCGCGATTGCTCCGACACGCGCTCATAGGTGGCGCGCTCCGTAAGCACTTCGCGCAGGGCTGCCTCCCAGGGGTCTACGTCCTGTTCGGGCACGAGCGGCACATAGACGGTTCGCTTCAACTCGTCGAGCACCGGCTCATATCCCTCGATACAACGCACGGGCAGGATGTAATCGGTGCCGAGTTTCGCTTCGAGCAGGCCGCCGGAGTCGCTGGCGAGGACAGGGATCGCACGCAGCATCGCTTCCGTGACGATCTGACCGTAGGCTTCGCCCCAGAGCGAGGGAGCGAGCAGGATGCGTGTCTGTGAAAGAATGTCATCAACCCTCTCGCTCGGCTGAATGATCCGCACATTGGGCAGGTCTTTGATCAGTTCCAGGTCTTTATTCAGCGCGCCCCACGTCGGCACGGCGGCAAACTCCACGTCCGGAAACCTTCTCGCTAATTCCAAAAAGATCGTCTGGCCTTTAATGACGCAGGGATTGACCATCGTGACGAAGCCACTTTCAAAGCTGCCGAAACGCGGAAACGGTTCCGTCCCGTAGACCGGGAACTTGATCGCCGCCGAGGCGATGCCGCTCCAGCGTTCGATGTATTGCTGCATGTAGTTGCTGACGGTGATGATCCCGGCACACTTGTTCAGCAATATCGTCTTGTCGGGATCGGCAGCGAAACTGTCGAGTCCAAACGGCAGCGTCGAAGGGCTGTGAGCGATGTAGACGACGCGCGCGGGCGCGGCTTCCAGCGCGGCTCCAAGCATGACGGAGGCCGTGTCTTCCGAGACTAATACCCAGTCCGGCTTGAACTCTCTGACGTGGTCGGACAGGCGCGAGCATTGGTGCAGGTAGTCTCTGGAGACATGCACCTCGACGCCTTCAAGGCTGAACACGTCTGCTTCCGGCGAAGAGGATGAGAGGCTGACGCCCCGTTTTGCGAGTGAACTCAAAAACTGTTCACGCGTCTGCACGCTCTCGGCAGAGCGATAGGCTGTCAGGGCGCGGCAGTGGTGGCCTCTCTTCGCCAGCCCTTCCATCAGCATCCGGTTAGCTTTGTGCGCGCCGCCCGTGGCGTATAGATAACCCAGAGGTTGCGCTAATAAGATTCTCATTCAGGTTTTGCCTTGCTGTTATGTCGCGTCTTGTAGAGGCTTCTTTTGAAATGTTCGCCGGACACCGGCGGCCAACGACCGCGATGCATCTACGCGCCATATCAAGATGAAGATTGAGGTTGCTCTATTTGCTTTGAGCGGGTGTGCTGAGCTTCTGCTTTAATCGCTGCTTGAGGAGAGCGCGCCTGGCCGGGGAGAGGCTGTCAACCAGTGCGTGCAGATCGTCCGGCTCTCGTCTCTGTTCGGGAGGGGGGAACGAGGCGGCGTCCTGCGCCTCAGGCAGTATTTCAACCGCGCGCTTCCTGCGTGTCACGTCTGCGGCTAATGCTTCGACCACGTCGGCGGCTGAGGCGGCGAAGTCGCTATGCTGCATCCGTTGTGCATAGACAGAGCAACGCTCCTTGATGTCGGGGGCGTTCAGCAAACGTTGCAACGCTCCGGCAAGCGCATCGGGACGCCATTGCAGCGGCGTCAAAGCCTCGGCCACGCCGAGCGACTGGAGGCGCGCCGCGTTATCCGCGCGGTCGTAGCCGAGCGCCAGCACCACTTGCGGGAGAGAGGCGGCCAACGCCTGTCCGCAGGTGCCGATGCCGCCGTGATGAATAATCGCTCGCATGTGCGGCATGAGTATGTCGAAGGGAAGAAACTTGAACCACTTCACCTGCGGCGGCAAAGGCTGCGGGATCAACTTCTCATGCTTGCAGACGAGGAGAGCCGGCATGTCCGAGAGACGGCAGGCTTCTACGGCGGAAGTAAAAAAGTCTGACTTCGCAGGGATACTGGTGCCGTGTGTGATGAGCAGCGGCGGCGTCGCGCCGGAGTCGAGGATGTCTCCCAACTCGACAGGCAACTCGCCTGTCGTGCCGACATCGCAAGGGAAACCCACGGGCACGATCTTCAAGCCGTTGCCGCTTTGTTGCGCGCCGAACCATTCAGGCCACAGCCCCACCAGCGCGTCGGCTGCCGTGAGCCACGCGCGCCAATCCCTGACCGGGGGCAGCCCCACTTTCGCGCGAATCCGGTTGAGGTCGCGCCCGACGTGCGCGTAGAGTTCATCGAAGAACGACAAGTCGAGAACCCACTGCGGGAACATGCTCGGCGCGATGAAGGCCGCGACGAGGGGGGTGCCGAGTCGATCCGCGACATGACGCGCAGAGAAGAACGCTGTGTAGTTGGTAACCAGAATCGAATCGTTCGCACGACATTGTTCGCTGATGCCCTCGTACTCAAGGACGCCTCTGCTGAGTGGCATTCCGAATATCGAGAGGCTCGGCGTGGTCGGCTGTTCACTCCCGGCAGCCGTCTCAGCCGCCGTAGCCCCGGCAGCATGGCTGCCAACCAGCACCGCTTCGTCGGCCACCAGGTTCATCTCGCGCTCGGCGTCGAGCGTCGTCTGCTCCTCGTAGAGCGGGACTTCTTCGGGGTTGTCCAGCGCAGCGAAGTCGAGTCCGGCTCTCAAGACGTGTCGCTCGCCGTACCAGTGGGTCACGAGGACGACCCTGTGGCCGCGCGCCTTGAGCGCCTGACCGATGCGTATAAAGGGGTACAAATCCCCGCTCGTCCCCTTGGTGACTACTACTATATTCGCCATGATCTAACCCCGTTTTAACCGCCGCCCCCGCGCGCTTTGCCCTTGCTCCGGCGTTCGCCAGACCGCCGCGTCGTTTAAAAGTCTTTCTTAAATAATCAACTCTGGGGAGCCTCTTCCTCTTCGCTTTCAAGCAGCGCTTTAATCTCTTCATCGGAGAGTTCGTCCAACTCTTTCAGCATGGCGACGACCTCATTCACATCCGCCGACTCCAACATGTACTGCTCGATGGCCTGAGCCAGCCCGGCGATGGTCGGGGCGCTGGTGAAGATCAGGTTCAGAGGCAGTTCGACGCCGAAGGCTTCGCGCACGCGTGAGAACATTTTGATCGCCATCAGCGAGTGGCCGCCGAGGTCGAAGAAGTGGTCGTGAATGCTGACCACGAAACTGTCGTTCACATCCACCTGCTCGATTCCGAGCAGTTCCGACCAGATCTCGGCGAGCTTTCTCTCGACCGAGTTGCGCGGGGCGACGAACTCCTCCCGGCTCGTGCGTTCGCGGTCAGTTGCGGCAAGGGCGCGTCGGTCTGTTTTGCCGTTGGAGGTCAGAGGCATCGACTCAAGCAGAACGACGGAGGACGGCATCATGTAGTCTGGGAGTCTCTGCCTCAGGGCTTCACGTATCTCAGCGGCCTCATCAGGCTCCGTCGTGTCGCCCACCACGTAGGCCACGAGCCGTTTCTCGCCGGGCACATCCTCCCGCACGATGACCGCGCTTTCACGAACTTTCGGAAGCCCGTTTAACGCGGCTTCAACTTCTCCGATCTCGATGCGGTAGCCGCGAATCTTGACCTGCCGGTCTTGCCGACCGAGATATTCGAGTTGGCCGTCGGGGCGATAACGCGCGCTGTCGCCCGTCCGGTAGAGTCGCGCTCCGGGTTCCGCGCTGAAACGGTTGGGCACGAATGATTCAGCCGTCAGTTCGGGACGATTGAGATAGCCGCGTCCGAGACAGACACCGCCGACGCAAATTTCGCCCACCGCGCCAATCGGCACGCATTGCAGGTCTTTATCAAGCAGATAAACCTGCGCGTTATCAATCGGGCGACCGATGGGAGGCAGCGCGCCCTTCTCCGGCGAACACTCGGCCAGAGTGGCACACACGGTAGTTTCAGTCGGCCCGTAGGCGTTGAAGAAACGTCTGCCGGCAGACCAGCGCGCCACAACCTCCGCAGGGCATTTCTCCCCGGCGGCAATGATCGTCGTGAGCGAGGTCAACTCTTCCGTCGGCAGGACAGCCAGCACGGCGGGCGGGATGGTGGCGACCGTCACCTCCTGCTCACGCACCAGTTGCACAAATGCTGTCGCGGAGAAGACGGCTTCGCTGTAACCGAGGCAGAGCGTCGCTCCCTTGACGAGCGCCATAAAGATTTCCGACACCGAAGCGTCGAAGCTGAAAGAGGCAAGCTGGATCACATGGCTCTCCGGCTGCACACCGAAACTGCGGCTCTGCGCTTCGGCCAGATTACACAGACTCCTGTGCTCGACCTGCACGCCCTTTGGTCGCCCGGTCGAACCTGAGGTGTAGATGATGTAGGCGAGATTTTCAGGTGTAGCGTGGCTGTCAGGCTCCTCCGCGCTCTCCCCCGCAATCGTCTCCCAGCCCGCGTCCAGATAGAAGACCTCGCCTTGAAACTCCGGCAGTCGCTCTTCCTGTCTTTGCTGTGTGAGAAGCACTTTTGCGTCCGAGTCGTGCAACATAAAAGCGAGGCGGTCTTTCGGATAGGCGGGATCGAGCGGGACATACGCGCCGCCCGCCTTGAGCACGCCGAGTATTGCCACCACCATCTCCAGAGAGCGGTCCATCAGGATGCCGACGCGAACTTCCGGAGCGATTCCCCGCCCTTGCAAAGAATGCGCGAGTTGATTAGCCCTGCGATTCAACTCGGCGTAAGTCATTGTCTGCGCGTCGAAGAGGAGCGCGACGGCCTCCGGCGTCTCTTCGACGCGAGCCTCGAACAATTGATGAATGCAACGGTCGTGCGAGAAAGCTGTGGTCGTGTCGTTCCACTCAAACAGCAGCTTGTGCCGCTCGGCGTCCGACAGCATCTCCAGTTCGGCAAGGCGCGCGTTCATGTTTCCCAGCGCACGACGCAGGAGGTTCAGGAAGTGCTCGCTCAGGCGCTCTATGCTTTCACGCCGGAACAGTTCGCGGCCATATTCAAACGTGCCGGACAGTGCTTCGGGCGTAGAGGTAAAGGTGATCGTGATGTCGTTCTTCAATTCGGATGAAGGAAAGTGCGTGTGAATGTTCGTCAACGCGAGCGCCACGTCGAAGAGCGGCGACCTGTTCTCCTGTCGCTCGATCTTCAAATCTCTGAGCAGCCGCTCGAATGGATAGTTCTGCCTGTCGTAAGCTTCGCGCAGGCTCGTGCGAACGCTCGACAACAGTTCCTTGAAACTCATGCGGCCACTCACCTCGTCGAGAATCGCCAGCACGTTCGCGCTCTCGCCCGGCACCTCTTCCGGCTGAAAGGCGGGGCTGCCCACGATGACGAGATCATTTTCGGAATACTTGTAGAGACAGACTTTCAGCACGGTCATCAGCGCGGTGTAAGTCAAGAAGGGCGAGCCGCCTGTGAGTTTCGCCAACGCCTGCGTCAGTTCTGCCGGGACGACTATTTCAACCTGTTCCCTGTCCGCCGCATAACTCGCCGGTCTTTCATAATCTAATCTGAGACTGGACTCTTCCCGTTCAGCCGGGAGACGACCGATCCAGTATTCCTGTTCCGCCTTTAACTCCCGGTCAAAGGTTGTGATTTTCGATTTAGCTTCGCTCATCGTGTTAACTCCTCCGCTTGTAATCTGGAAAGGCGGCGGGTGTCGGTTGCTCGTCGCCCCTGCATCTATTCGTCGCCTCGATAACTAATCAAAGATGAATTCGCCTTCCAACTGTTCCAGGCTCTCGCGCCGCTTTGCCGGAGCACGCTCCCCGGACGCAGCCACGGGCGCATCCGCCGGAGGCTGCTCGTTCTCCCCGGCTGGCCGTCTGCGCGGCGCGGGTGTCGCTCTCGCGGGGAATTGTGAGAAGTGAATCTCGCGTTTTCCATAGAGGCGTTCGGTGACGGCGAAGCCTCTGTCGCGTGTATCAATCAAGAGCTTGTTGGATTCCAGAATCTGCACGGCATCCGGCGTGTAGCCCAATCCCAGCAGGTGTTCGAGCCACGGCTCCATGCCCATCGCATAGATGAAAATTCGTTCGGCGTCCACGGCTTCGAGAATCTCCATCGCGCGACTCGAATCACAACCTTTATACCTGCGCGACTGGTCGTGGCTGCGTTCCGGCTTAACGGGCAAAAACGCTCCTCCGCTCCATGAGAGCGGCGCGCCGACACATTCCATGCCGAGAAAGATGGTTTGAATGGGACCGAGTATGCGCCTTATGTGCTCGTACATTTGCCGGTCGAGACAATCGGAATCCGCCCCGAAGAGGATCTGCTCGCTTCCGGCACGCACGACGAAGGCCGACTTGGAATGTGGCAGGTCGGCGTGCTCTCCCAAAAAAGGAACCGCCACGATCTCGCCTCCCGGCAGCGGGATTGAACCCAACGGTTCCAACTCCACGACGTTCTTGAAGCCCACTTTTTGCGTCAGAAGTTTAAGTGAGATGTCGCCGTAGAAGACGCCCGACGATTTCGGCACCACCACACAGCCGATCCGGTGGCGCAGGCGCAGAAGCGTCTCTAGACAAAAGTGGTCGTGATGATTATGTGTGATCAGGACGTAATCGATTCTCTCCGGCAGGTCTTCATAAGTGAACCGCTCAAGGCCGCCCTCGGTCGGCACCGCGCCGATGTAGGGGTCGGTCAGGATCGCTACGCCCTTCCACTCGACCAGCACGCAGGCGTGCCCGATATAACGCACGCGGACGCTCGACTCGTTCCACTCTTCGCGCGCGGGCGAAGGCTCTTCCGTGAGCAGAGGCAACAGTTCCTTTTCTCTGTCCGCAGGCAGCCCCAGCAATTCACGTATCAGGCCGAGGGGGCGCGCAACGCCGTCGAGTTTGAAGAATTCATCAAGCTGCGGGCTGGCAAAAGGTATCTCCCAATCCACCTGACCCTCCGCCGGGAGGCGCGGGGTATTCATGATGAACGGGCGTGCGTCGTCGTTCGTGTGCCGGAAGAGTCTGAGCGATTGAAGTTCGCTGTGATAGTACTTGCTTTCATAAAGAAGACTTTCGAAGACGCGCACGATGGGACGGTTATAGTAGTCGTAGATCAACTCGACGTAGCCCTGCAAAGGAGGCGGCACTTGCCTGTAGTACGGTTCGAGGCTGTGCCCTCTGGCCTCTCTCACGAGTAAGGTATGAAACTCCATCAGGCTCTGTGCCAGTTCGAGATTGTCGGCCATGCTGGCGCGCGTGCGCTCCAATAACTCGGCCACCTCCCCTGCTCTCTCCGGCGGAATATCCACAAAGGGTCCGCTGCGAAGTTTCCGATCCCGGCCTGCCTGTGCATGTAACATCGGATCGCCCAGATACGACTGGAGGAGGTTGAGTTGATAATGTTGCAGGTGGAGGCTGGATGCCACGGGCGGCAACAGATTAGCCCACGCCGCCCAACGATTAACCAGTGGTTCAACTACGGCGGACTTTCCTAGCCGGTACACGGACTCTTGCGACATGGCTTTGGCTCCTTACCTATTCCCTCTGACCTTGCTAGAAGACGAATTCATCAGACGTTTGAACGACGGGTTGCAGATTGATGGAGGCATATTCATTCTCTTCGCCGAGCGGTATATCCAGCAGTTGCGTCTGAGGATTGGCAACCATAGCCTCCAGAATGAGGATGAAGTGCTTCTGCATCTCGATGATGGTGTCGGCGTTAAAGAGATCGGTGTTGTAGTCCATGTGCCCTTCAATGCCCTGCTCCGACTCTCGCATTGATAGCGCAACATCGAACTGCGCCGTCTGGCTTTCGTTGGGCAGCGGCTCCAAAGTCAGACCGGGCAACTTCATTGGTTGCAACGGCGCGTTCTGGAAGACGAACCAGACCTGAAACAGCGGCGTATAATTCGCCTTCCGCTCAGGCGCTAAGGCTTCCACCAGCACTTCGAAGGGGAGGTCTTGGTGCGCATAGGCTTCGAGTGTCACCTCACGCACGCGTCTCATTAACTCTTGAAAATCAGGGTTGCCGGACAGGTCTGTATGCAGCACCACCGTATTGATGAAACACGCTATCAAGTCGTGTGTCTCCGCGCGCTCCCGGTTCGCGACGGGTGAGCCGACCGGAATTCTGTCCTGTCCGGTGTAGCGATGGAGCAACACCTTCCACGCGGCCAGCAGCGTCATAAACAGCGTCACCCCTTCGCGCCGGCTTAAAGCCTTTAGTTCTTTCGACAACTCGCCGCTCAACTGAAACATCTCCTGCGCGCCGCGATAGGACTGCACGCGCGGGCGCGGGCGGTCGGTGGGCAACTCCAGCACAGAGGGCGCATCCCGCAACTGCCTGCGCCAGTAACTCAACTGCTCTTCGAGCACTTCGCCTTGCAACCACTCGCGCTGCCATGCAGCATAATCCGCGTATTGAATCGGCAACTCCGCAAGCGTTGATTCCTTGCCGGTGCTGTAAGCCTCGTAAAGCACACTTACCTCCTTCACCAGCACACCCAGCGACCACCCATCACTGATAATGTGGTGCATCGTCAACAGGGCGATGTGCTCTTCTGCCGCCAGCCGGATCAATCCCGCGCGCAGCAATGGCCCCCTCGCCAAATCGAACGGGAGTGCGGCTTCTCTAGCCACGAGTTGCTGTGCCCGCTTCTCGCGCTCCGCAGGCTCAAGCTGAGAGAGATCAAAGAGCGGCAACTCGACAGCATGCGCCGTTTGAATGATCTGAATCGGCTCCCCGTCTTTCGTCGTAACAAACGTCGTGCGTAACGCCTCGTGACGGCGCACTATCTCGGACAGGCTGCGCTCCAGCGCAGAAATGTCGAGCACGCCCTCCAGACGTAGGGCAGCAGGGATGTTATAGGCAACCGAGTCTGGTTCAAGCTGGTTAAGAAACCACAGTCGCTGTTGCGCGAACGAGAGGGAGAGCGGCGCATCTCTATTGACGGACAGAATCGGCGGGAGTGAGACGTGATGCGCATCAGCGATCTCTGAGTCAATATATCTGCCCAGCCCCGCAACAGTGCGATTCTCAAACAGAGCGCGCAGCGGCACATCAACGCCAAACGCCTCACGTACACGCGAGATGACCTGTGTAGCCAACAATGAATGCCCGCCCAACTCGAAGAAGTTATCTCCCGCGCCCACACTCTGCACTCCGAGCACCTCGCCCCAGATGCCCGCCACCACCTCCTCGCTCGGCGTGCGCGGCGCTTCGTACACGCGCTCAACCGACTCGCGCGCCTCAGCCAGTCCCGGCAACTCCTCGTAGTTGACCTTCCCGTTCAATGTCAGCGGCAACTTTCGCAACCGCATCCAGACGCTCGGCATCACCTCTTCATAGACGCGCTGACGCATGTGCGCACGCAACTCATCTCCGCTTAGTTCCTGACGAGCCACGTAATAGCCGACCATTACTTCGCGGCCATGCTGGTCGTATCGCACCGCCACCACGCTGTCTCTAATCTGCGGGTGTGTGTTAAGTGCTGCACGCAACTCACCTAACTCCACCCGATACCCGTGATACTTGATCTGCTCATCTTTACGTCCTAAGTATTCGATGACGCCGCCCGGCAAATGGCGTGCGCGGTCGCCGCTGCGATAGAGGCGTTCGCCTGCGCGATAAGGATTGGCAATGAAGCGTTCAGCCGTCAGTTCC
>DASWNS010000040.1:0-11233 GCA_036399115.1 Pyrinomonadaceae bacterium
CGATCCGCTCTCCGTGCACAACGACCGCAGCGTGGCAGAAGCCTACTCGAATCGCGGCTTCATACGCACCAACAAACTCGACATGCCCGGCGCGCTGTTCGATTTCAACAAAGCCCTCGAATGTTATCAGGGCAATCCCGATCTCTATTTCAAACGCGGGCGCGCACGCCTGATCAACGGCGACCTCGGCGGCGCGATCACCGATTTCACCGACGGCCTCGCACTCAAACCCGAAAGCAGCCTCGCCTCGCTCGCCTACGCCTCACGCGGCTATGCCTACATGCTGCAAGGCAACGAAGCGGAGGCGCGCAAAGATTTCGATCAAAGCTCAAAGGTCAACAAGGAAGGCAAGATCTTTCTCCACCTCCACCTCATGACGCTCGACGAGCAACTCAAAGAGATGAAACGCCTGCGCACCCGCGACCAGCAACGCGAGACGTAGAAAAGATAAACGATGAAGTAGGAACGATGAACGCGGAACTGAAAGCACCTGTTTTCAGTTCCGCGTTCATCGTTCCTACTTCATCGTTTCCCGCTCAATATCTTTGCGGCGCGCCGTGGACGCAGCGCACGGTGTCGCGTGCAATGAGCAATTCTTCATCGGTGGGGATCACATAGACGGCGAGCCGTGAGGCGTCGCCGCTGATGAGCCCTTCGCGCCCGCCGTGATGCAGCGCGTTCTTCTCTGTGTCAAGTTCGACGCCGAGCCACGCGAGTCCGTCGCAGATGCGTGCGCGAATCTCCGCCGAATTTTCCCCGATGCCGCCCGTGAAGACGATGGCGTCCGCGCCGTTCAAAGCCGCGAGATACGCGCCGATATATTTGCGCGCGCGGTAGCAGAAGATTTCGATGGCGAGCCGCGCGCGGCGGTCGTCGGATTCGTGCGCTTCGTCCAACAGTTCGCGCATGTCGTTCGTCAAGCCGGAGATTCCGAGCAGCCCCGACTGCTTGTTCAAGAGCGTCTCCACCTCCTGCGCCGACAGACCCTCTTTCGCCGCAACGTAATCGATGATCGCCGGATCGATGTCGCCGGAGCGCGTGCCCATCACCAGACCTTCGAGCGGCGTCATACCCATCGAAGTGTCAACCGAGTCGCCCGCGCGAATGGCCGCCACCGAGCACCCGTTGCCGAGATGGAGCGTGATCAGGTTGGTCGCCGCGCGCTCGATGTTTCGCAGTTGCCGGTAGCGATAGGCGACGTAGCGATGCGACGTGCCGTGGAAACCATAGCGACGCACCCGGTAGCGTCTGTAGAGTTGATAAGGCAGGGCGTAGAGGTAAGCGTGATCGGGGATGGTCTGGTGAAACGCCGTGTCGAAGACGGCGGCTTGCGGGACGCCCGCCCCGAACACCTCGCGCGCCGCCGCGATGCCTTTGAGGTTCGCGGGATTATGCAGCGGCGCGAGGTCTATGCAATCCTCTATGCCGCGCCAGACCTCTTCCGTGATCAAGACAGAATGGGTGAACCGCTCGCCGCCGTGCACGACGCGATGACCGACCGCATGCACGTCGCCCACGCTGCGCACCTCCGCGATCCCGGAGGCTTCCGACGTAGCCCAACGGATAACAGATTCAACCGCCGCACGCGTATCCCTGAGCGGCGCGGTCGAACGCTGTGCCGTGCCGCCTTCGGCCTGCAAAGTGATGATCGCTTCGCCTCCGATGCGTTCCACCACGCCGCGCGCCAGACGCCGATCCGTATTCTCCGCGATCCGCTCAAGGTCGGTCGCTATCAGTTGAAACTTCACGGACGAACTGCCGCAGTTGAGCACAAGTACATTCATAATAATTCAGTGACGGGTAACGGGAAGAAAAGTGATGAGTAATGAGTAATGAGTGATGAGTAAAACCCAAAGAGTTGTCTTTCACTCATCACTCATTACTCATCACTCATCACTTTTATTTCCCGTCACTTTCCTTCTAATTTCCGCCATGCGCGCGCGCAGGCGTTCTTCGTCAACGGTTAAGACTTTGCCGTCTCGATAAACTTCCCTGCCCGCGACGAGCGTGAGCACGGCGTCGTGCGCCGAAGAGGAGAAGATGAGCGCGTGCGCCGGATCGTAGACGGGGATTTGGTGCGCGCCGTCGAGTTTGAAGATGGCGAGGTCGGCCTCGTCGCCTGCGTTGAGCGCGCCCAGATTCTCTTCGTAGCCGAGAGCGCGTGCGCCGCCGCGCGTGGCATCCTGCAAAGCATCGTGCGCGTTGTAGATTTCGACGCCCTCTTCCGTCTGATGCAGACGCGCGAGCAGCGTGGCGAAGCGCGCTTCTTCGAGCATGTCACAAGTGTTGTTGCTGGCAACCGAGTCGCTGCCGAAGCCGCGCCGGACTCCAGACATCTTCGCAAACGGCGCGTGGCCGTGGCCGAGTTTGAGGTTCGACTTCGGACAGTGCGCGACCGCCGCGCGGGCTTCCCTGATCGTTTCGATGTCCGCCGCGTCAACGCGGACGCAATGCGCGAGCAGAGGCCGTGTCGCAAGCACGCCGCGCGTCGAGAGATATTGAATCGGCGACATGCGCGGCGAACGCCATTCGATGGCGCGGCGCACATAGTTCTCCGCAAACACGCCGCTCCCGTGTTTCAACAACTCGTCTTCGTATCGAGACTCCGCCGCGTGAATCATCAACGGCAACTTTTCCGCGAATGCATAATCGGCTACTCCCACCAGCAACTTTTCGCTCATCGTGTACGGCGCGTGCGGCGAGACGCCGACCCGTACGAGTTCGTTCTCCCGCTCGCGCAGTCGCACGACATCGTCTTTCAGCTTCGCCAACATTTCGTCTGCGGCGCGTTCGTCCGGGTGGATCACTTCCTGATAGACGATGCCGCGCAAGGCCACATCGCGGAGCGCAGACAGGCTGGCGTCGCCCGCGCTGCACGCATCGCCCAGACACGTTACGCCCGCACGCGCCGCTTCCACCGCGCCCCACGTCGCAGACACGCGCAAGTCGTCAGCCGTCATACGCGTCATGCGCGCGACCGTCAGTTTGCGGAGCCACGCGAAGAAGTCGCCTTCTACGTCTTCCAGATAGCCGCGCATTGCGGTCAGTTCCAGATGCGAATGGCAATTGACCAGACCGGGAATGATCGCCGCTTCGCCGAAATCTTCGCGCGACGCTTCGGGAAACTGCGACTCAACTTCAGCCCGGCTCCCGACGCCGACGATCAACTTCCCCGCCACCGCGACCGCGCCGTCTTCAATCGTCGGCGACGTGATGGGGAGCAGCCAGCGCGCGCAGTAAAGTTTCACCGGCTGAGAGTTGTTTTCGGTTGAGTCGAGAGAGTTCATGTCGAGAGATGTTGCGCGTTTGTCGTCGAGGCGGCGTTGGCCGCGTGCCTGTGCCTTCGTCTGAGTAGAAACCACAGGAGGCCGGAAAAGGCAATCGTTAAACCGCCGAGCGCGGCCACGGGGCGAAGGCCGAAAGCGTCTGCGCCCGCGCCCGCCGCGTACATCGAAGCGACCATCATCAGCGTCGTCAAAGTTTCGTAGGAGGCAAAGACGCGCCCTGCGTAAGCGTTCTCCGTGCGACGCATGATGAGCGTCTGTTGCGCCGTCCACCAGATGGCGAAGTTCATCTCGCGCGCGATGAGCACGAGGCTCGCCGTCCACAGGTTGGGCATCAGAGTGAAAAGCGCGAGGCCGCAGCCGTCGAGCACGAGCGAACGTCCCATGCGTGCGCCCAGACTATCGCCCGCCGCGTTGAAGCGACGCGCGACGGGCGCGCCGAGCACGCCGCCCGCCCCCATCGCCACGAACAACACAGAGATGCCGAAGTCTCCCGGTCGCGCCGCCCACGCCGATGCCGTCAACTCGCCGAGCCGCGCGCCGAACACGCTGTAGAGCGCACGCGCCACGCCGTTGCCCAACCCCCAACCGGCAGCCACCAAGAAGACCGCCGCCAGCACCCCGTCGCTTCTCACATAATGCAAACCTTCTCGAAACTCTACGAACGCGCGACGCAAACCCGTCACGATGCGACCACGCGCCGAAGCGACACGCCCCTGCGACAAAGCGACGCGCCCCTGCGACGCACTGATGCGACCGCGCGACGTTTCAATAGCAGTTATCTCAAGCGCATCGGTTTCGCTCCCCGCGCTTCGCCCGTGCGGGAGACGTATGCGGCTGATCAACAGGGCGGAGACGATGAAGGTGGCGGCGTTGAGCAGGAAGACTATATCGCGGCTGATGAAGGTGGCGACGAGTCCGCCGAGCGCGGAGCCGACGGCAATGGTCGCGGCGGTGGTCGAAGCCGAGAGCGAGTTTGCGTTGAGCAGTTCGTCCGCGTCAGTGACGATGACGGGAATCGTGGCGCGTTTCGCGGCGTTGAAAAAGGCCGAGACGGCGAAGAGCGACGCGCCGACAGCATAGATCGTCGGAAGCGACGAAAACATCTGTGCGAGCAAAAATCCGGCGGCCAGCACGGCGCGCAAAACGTCTGCCACAATCATCACGCGCCTGCGGTCGGCGCGATCCACGACGACGCCCGCGATGGGTCCGAAGAGGAAGAGAGGCAGGTGGCGCGCGATGGCGTAGATGGCGATGGCGCGACCTTGATGCCCGGCTCCGGCGAGTTCGAGCGCGAGCGCGAGCACGGCGATGTTGTTGAGCCAGTCGCCGATCTCGGAGACGACCTGCCCCGACCAGAGATGGCGAAAGTTCGCGTTCCCCTTGAGCAGTTGCGTGTAGGTCACTTCTTCGGCTGCCCGCCGCGCTGCGCTGTTTTCAGTTCACGGTAACGCGCGAGGATCGATGAGACGTAAGCGCGCGTGGAAGCGATGTCAATGCGTTCGATAAACTGCCCGGCGGTGAGCGGCGCTTGTCCTGCGCCCGCGCGATTCCACTCGGCGGCGCGGCTTGGTCCGGCGTTGTAAGCGGCGACCATGCGCACCTCCGCGTCGGGCTGGTCGCGATAGTCTTTCGAGATTTTTTCCAGGTACCA
Organism: Pyrinomonadaceae bacterium; assembly: GCA_036399115.1. Taxonomy (GTDB): domain Bacteria; phylum Acidobacteriota; class Blastocatellia; order Pyrinomonadales; family Pyrinomonadaceae; genus JAIVJZ01. Next base: position 4,939 of record DASWNS010000040.1, read on the forward strand.
GCAGCCGACCTGTATGTTGCGTTCCGGGTCGGAGAGCAGGCTTTTGGGGTCGCGCGCCATCTGCTGCGCAAACTCGCGCATCCCCGTCTCCGCAGCCCACTCGCGCCCGACCGTCGGCGTCACCTGCATCAGACCGATCTCCGCGTCCTCACCGATCTTCCAAGGGCTGAAATACGTCTCCTCGTAGATGATGCTCCAGACGAGATCGGGGTCGAGCCGGTAGACGCTCGCCTGCCGCGCGATCAAGGGGTCGAAACGATGAATCCAATATTGATTGAAAAAATAGAGGCCGGCGGCGGCGAGGACGGAGAGGATAAGGGCTGCGAGAACGAGACGCTTGAGAACTGGCATTCAACTGAACTTCCCTTGACTATCGCGCAGTGGCTCCCGGCTAGTTGCGACGCCTGAGCCGCGTCCAGAGTTCGGCCTGTTTGATCGAGCGGTCGAGTCCTTCGTAGCGCGAAAGGAGCGCGCGGCGGTCGAGGACGTGGCCTTGCAGCCAGACATCTGCGGCGAGCGTCGAGCCGACACGCAGCGCACCGCCGCGCAGGGAGCGTTGATTGATCAGGACTTCGAGTTTGAAATGTTCGAGGTCGAGATAAGCCCAGTAGAGTTCGCCGCCGGAGAGCGGGTTGCGCAGGGGCTTGAAGGAGAGCACGCGGCCACAGAGGCTCCAATCGTTTTCGTGCGCGGCGCGCGCCGGGGCATATTCTTCCAGAGCTTTCCAGCGCGGGCGTTCTTCGCGGGCGCACACGCGCGCACGGTAGGCCAGACCGCACAGGCCGACGTGCAACTCCTGCCCGTTGAAACCCTCGAAGCCGACTTCCGTTAAATTCTGCAACTCGAAGAGCACTTCCGTCTCCGTACCGTCGCAGTAGCCGTGCACGATGGCCTCGCCCTCTTCGTCGTATTCGGTCAAAGCCCAAGGGCTGATGCGTTGCGTGTAGCGCGCGCGAAAACCGGGGCGGCAATCGGCGTAAAAAATATCGCCCGTGCCCGACTCGTAGAGCACCGTCCAAACTTCCAATCCCTCGCCCAGTTTCCAGCAGCGACCGTGCAGCACCGCGCCGCGCCGGAGCAACTGCGACGGCTCGCCCTGATCGCCCGCGCGCTCTGCGAGATGATTGAAATCACGCTCGCTCGGCACGTCTATCCCGATAGCTTCAAACGTCTCTTCCATAACTTAAGTACAGCGACGAGTGGCGAGTGACAAGTGACAAGTTAAAGCAGAAAACCTGTGTTGTGCTTGCTTGTCACTTGTCACTCGCCACTGGTCACTACCTGGTAGCTCGCTTTCGTGGCTGAATGCTCTTCAACTTCTCTTCTCTTTCGCCCGCGCGCGGCGCGCGACTTTTGAAGCCGCGAATGTTGCGCTCGGGACCATGGCTTGGACGCGCGCCCGTGCGCGTCATCTCGGCGAAGAGTTCCACATCGTAGTCGGCCTCACGCGACATCTCTTCGCGGATGGCGTGCAACTCTTCCAGAAATCTCGGCTTACGATACATAGCTGGTGAATAGTAAATCGTAAATCGTGAATAGTAAAAACAAAAGCAGTTCTTATTCACGATTTACGATTCAAGATTTACTAATCCTTCTTTTCCGTCAACTCGGAAACCAGGAACTCCGGCGTGACGATCATCGGGACGAAGAATCCGGCGGCGGTGTTGAAGAGACGGATGCGTGCCTGTCTCCGCACGTTCGCCAGATGACCGAAGTTCCATGTAACTAGATAATCTATTTTATGCACGGAGGCAACCGCGACGTGCAAGGCATCGCCGATATACTTGCGATGAAAGATGCCGCGCGAGATGTAGCCTTCGGCGAGGATGGTGGCCTCGTCCGTCAACTCAAGTTGTGCGAGCGGCGCGATGAGCTTCAGATAAGCGGTGCGATGCGGTTCGGGCACGCGTTCGAGTTCGCGCATCACGAGCGGCGAGATCACGGCGCGGTACTCCGACATCTCGTGCTCCCACCAGCGAATCGTCAGGTCGCGCCGGAAAGGCTCGCCGTTGTCGAGATACGCACCGACGACGGACGTTTCCAGATAGAGGCTCTGCTTCACGGCGTCGCCCCCGAAGCGGGCGTGATGTTGACGTCGCGCGTCGGCGGCGAGGTGACAGGCGCGGGTTGCGTGGTGAGCGGATCGAGGCGCACGAGGCCACGTTGAAAATCGAACGTGACGCGGAAGCTGCGCAGGATGTTGCCGCCGATGATGCCGGTCTGTTCGAAGCCGCAAGTCTCGTTGATGGCCGACATGTCGAGCACGGCGGCTGAGAGGTTCGAGTGCGTGTAATCGCCGAGCGTGACGCGCGGCAAAAGCAGCGTCATCACATCTTCGGAGACGCCCGCCGCGCCGAAAACTTTGAGCCGCGTCTTTTGTTCGAAGCGCGACATGTCTTCGGTCTTGGCGAGTTGTGTGGAGACGACAGAGATGCTCGCCCCTGTGTCCACGATGAAGTTGAGCGGTTTCTCAACTCCGTCGAGCGTAACCGCGCTGCTCCAAAATCCGCTCGACGTGGCGCGGATGGGAAACTCATAACTGCGGCTCGTGTCGCTGCCGGGCGACGCGCTCGACGGTGCGGGCTTCAAGGTCGGGCGTGACGTGGGCGTGCCGAGCAGAGTCGAGACGGTGGGCGGCGGCGCGGCGTTGTCGGCAAAAACGTTGTCGGCGAGACGGTCAATAGCGCGCGGCGCAGCGGGGCGCGGGGCGTCGTCGCGGTCTGCGTTGCGCACGAGCGTCATCTCGCGCGTGCCGTAGTCAACCGAGGTAACATATTTGGAGAGGACGGAGAGGCCGATGTAACCGTCCACTGCCTCCTGCTGGTTGTGAAAGTTGCGTATGTAAACGGGCACGTTCTCGATGCGCGCCCCGTCTATTTGCAGCGACGAGAGGAAGCCGTAGACGATGGCGAAGCGTCCGCCGCCGCCCACGGCGCGCGCCATGCCGCCCTCCGCGATGGGCTTGATGCCGAGACGCTCTGCCGTCGCCGTCGAGAGCACGCACATGCCTGAACCCGTATCCACGACGAAACGCAGAGGCGTCTTCGAGCCGTTGACGTGTACGCTGACGATGGGACGGCTGTTGGAGAGTTCGAAAGAAAAGGTCGTGCGCGGCGCGCCGGTCGTCTGGTAGAGATTGCGCTGCGCGCCGAGGTAGCGCAGGAAACTGATCAGGCCGCGAATACGTGCGCGCCGGTCAGCGTCCGTGCGCGGCGCGATGTGCAGAAACTCTTCATAAGCGTCAGCCGCTTCGCGGTAACGCTCGGAGCGCGCGGCGGCCTGCGCGTAGGAGTAGATGTAATCAGGCTCTTTCGGGTCGAGATAGATGGCGCGGCGCAAACCCGTGAGCGCGACCGAAGCGCGATTCTCGTAGAAGTTGATCATCGAAAGCCCCGCAATCGCCAACGCCTCGTCCTCCTTGAACACGAGTGCGGTGCGAAACTCTTCGATGGAATTCTTGAAGTCGCCGGAGGCGAGGAGGGCTGAACCGAGCAGGGCGTGGGCGCGAGCCGAAGTCGGATCGAGGGCGAGCACGCGCGCCGCCTGTTCGAACGCCCCGCGCAGGTTGCGTTGCTTCAACAGCGCGAAACTCAAACCCAGACGCGCGGGCACGTCTCGCGGGTCGCGCTCCACCGCCGCGCGATAGAGCTTCTCGGCCTCTTCAAACTCGCCTTGCCGGATGGCTCGCGCGGCCTTCTCCAGATTCTTATCGCCCGCCCACGCGAACGCACGGGCATCCGCCCCGCACATCGCCACACAGATCAACGAGACAGCCAAACTGTCCCACAACACACGGCTCAGTTTTTTCATCTTTCGGCCACCCCTTCAGGCAAGGGATGAGGGATGAGGGATGAAGGATGAATAAAACCAAAGCCCGTTTAGCGGCTTGAATGTCTCTTATTCATCCCTCATCCCTTATCCGTCATCCTTATTTGAGTATTTCTCCGGTCTTCATTGACCACAGTACCAGATCGAGTTCATCGAAATCTATGGCGAGACGCCCGGCAAAACGGCGTAGTGATTCTTCGATGACGAGGTAGCGTGCGCGGGTTGTCGGCGGTGCCGGAGATTCGAGCACGCCAAGTTCGGCGAGGCTACGCAGGATGTGCTTGTCGAGAATGGCGTAGCCGCGAAAGCCTATGTTGCGCAGGTAGTGGCTCGCCTCTTTGTATCCCAGACCTTTGATGCGCCGTTCGCGTGCGAGCCAGTCGCGGCGCGCGAGGGGATCGTCGAAGCTCAGGAGTCGTTCGCGCAGGCGCATGCCACAGTCTTCGCGCAGGTAGTCGCGCGTGACGACGATGTAACCGGAGCGCGAGTTCGGGTAACGATGCACGCCGCCAAGCGCGTGCGCCAGTTCCGGCTCCGCGCCTTCGGCCAGCAGCGCGCGCACCGCTTCGACGGAACGCAAACCCATCCTCGCCGACGCTCCGGCGGTGAAGATGCAAAAGACCAACTCTTCCCACAGGCGCGCGTCCGAGCCTTCGCGCCACACGTCCTGAAACTCCGCGAGGCGGCGGCGGATGTCCGTCGCGCGCGCCCGGTGTGTCTCGCGCAGGGCTTCGATGGTGACGGGCTGCTTGTCTCGGGGCACAATGCTTACGGAAGATAAACCTCTTGCCGGATTGTCAATTGCGAGGCGCGATCAACATCTCGAATTTTAGGAGCGCGTTCGCGGCCTTGTCAACGAGTTTGCAGGTTGGAGGTCGCGGGTGTGGAATTTCGCGGGTCTTAATCTTTTATCTCAGGACAGCACACGTACATCCCCCGATAGACTTGAGAGCATCTTAAGTGTCGCGCTTGCGCACTCCCCGCCGAGCATTCGCGCGAACACAAGATCACTCTCTCCGTGTTATGATGCAATTGCCCCCAAACAATTGATAGAGGATAAAGATGGTCGGATCAAAAATCAGGCAATTGTTATTCGTGTCAACCCTGCTGCTCTCGTGCTACGCGAGCGCCGCCGCACAGGACGACTCCACGCCCGCGCCTCAGCCTTCTACGTCGGCGACGCCTTACGTCGTCTCCACCTGGCCGGAGACGCTGCCGGTGAGGTCGTCGCCGGACATTCCCGACCTGCTCGCGGCGCAGCCCGCGCCAACGCCCGTCAACTACAATCAGGGAGTGCTCGTCGAGACGATTGACGGGCGTGTGGTGTTGGAGCAGGGCGCGAACCAGCAATACAATCCGGCGTCGGTCGTCAAACTCGCCACCGCGCTCGATGCCCTGCAAACCTTTGGACCCAACTATCGCTTTTCCACCGTCGTCTGGACGAACGGAACTTTCGATCAGGCGACGGGCACGATCACAGGCGATCTGATCATCTCCGGTCGCGACCCCTCGCTTCACTACGAGCATGCCGTCGCCATCGCACGCGAACTGAACCGCCTCGGCATACGCACCGTGACGGGCGACCTGTACGTGCCGCCGAAGTTCACGATGAACTTCAACTGGTCGGCACAGCGTTCCGGCGATCTTTTCTATGACACGCTCGACTCGACGCGCCGCCCTGCGGCAGCGACGCGCGCATGGTTCGACGAGCGGATCGCGCACGGCGATCAGGCCGCCACGCAGACGATTCCGAGCGTCGCCGTGATGGGCGCGGTCTATGTCGCCTCCGTGCCGCAAAACGCGCGCGTGCTGATCACACATCGTTCAAGCAAGCTGGTTGACGTGCTGAAAGTGCTGCTCTGCTATTCGAACAACTTCATGGCCGAACGCCTCGGCGACAATCTCGGCGGCGCGGCTGGCCTGGAGCATTTTCTGATCAGCAAAGTCGGGCTTGCGCCCGGCGATGTGCGGCTCGCTTCGACGAGCGGGTTGGGCGTCAATCGCCTCTCGCCGCGTTCGATGATGAAGATTTATCGCGCGCTCCTGAAGGAACTCGACAAACATAATTTGTCGCCCTCGGACATCATGCCGGTGGCGGGCATTGATCCGGGCACGTTGCAGAAGCGGTACACGTTCGGCTATTCGCGCGGCAGCGTGATCGGAAAGACGGGCACGCTCGGACGCACGGACGGCGGCGCGAGCGCGCTGGCCGGGCAGATGCGCACGAAGACCGGCGAGACGCTGCTGTTCGTCATCTTCAACCGGGGCGGCAGTGTCGCGCGTTTCCGCGAAACGCAAGACCGTCTCGTCTCCGAGTTACAATTCACGCGCGGCGGCCCCGCTCCCTTCGCCTACTCGCCGCAAACTCTCGCCATGCGCCTCTCCGACACCGAATTCGAACAGGCCGACGCGTCGGAGTTTGAACCAAAGACAAACTGAGGGATGAAGGATGAGGGATGAGGGATGA
>DASWNS010000041.1:0-8619 GCA_036399115.1 Pyrinomonadaceae bacterium
AACACTCCGCTTTCGGGTATGGGCAAAGTGATAAAAGACCGTGCGAATTCTCTGGCACCCTCGACCCCATGCTTTAGAAGCGCCCTGAGTATGTTGCCGAGACTCCCGGCGCTGATCTCTTGAGCCCTGGCCTTCTCCAGCAGGGCACCCCCGAGGCGCTCATCCCAGCAACGCTCGACCTTATCAGGGATGGAGGCATACCTGCCTTGGCTATTCTCCCTGTCTATCTGCCCAAGCAGTATCTGTATTACCTCTTCTGGGGCACTTCTGTAGGCCAGTTCAACCAGCCTCAAGTGTGGCTCCAGACCCTCCTCGCTTGAGTCGTTCGTCGGATAGAGAAGGATGATTGGCGTCCACTTCCCCCACACGTCAGGCGTCAGTCCGGCGACGAACTCCGGGTCCTTGTCGAGTAGAAGTCGCAACGCTCTGTATCCGGCGTAAGCCGGCCTATACGTGATCCCAGCCTCCAGCCACTCTTCCGTTTGCGGCCCCTGCTCGACGACATATCGCTTAGCCGCTTCGATTATCCTGACGTGGGTATCATCATCCGACGCCACCCACCCAGGCGTGGCAGTAAGGTCTGACTCGCTCTCACCAACCCCCTGATTTCCCTCCGGACCAAACGTCATAACGTAATTGAGCCGCCACCATGCGTCTGCGTCGCCAGCCTCGCTCTCGTCTAAAAACGTGGCGATCCGCTCTTCGACGGACGGGCCCGCTGCCGTTTGGTCTGACTCTTCGTCCTCGTCCCTCTCCACATCGAGCCCGTGCATCATCCTGTATTGCTCTTTCATCTGCCGGGCCTCTTGCGAGTCGGTTATGACCGTCTCGAAAGCCCACCCAAGCCTCTCGGACAAGAGAGTGTCGCGCCGGTAGGCTGCCAAGACCAGATCATAGTTTTCCCCGCCTCCCCTGCCGAAGGCCGCTTCGATAACCTGAGCCCACGCCTCGCGCGCCTCCTCCGAATCTGCCGTCTCGAACCGCTCGAGCATCCAAGGCACGTCTTTGCTCAGCACCAGTGCAGAGCCGGTATAAATGAGTAAGAACCGTATTTGCTCAGTGTCGGAGATGAGCGCTAGGAGCGCTTCAAGAAGCCTGCGACGCTTATCGTCCTCGGCTCGAACGGACGATTCGAAGTCGGGCCGTTCATGGTGATCACCAATTATTTGGTTGTGATACCTGAGTCGTAATAAGGCCGCGCGGGCGAAGGCTTCGAGCACGCCCGGCTCATCCAAGTGCTCCCAGCCGGATAGCATGATGGAGTCCGCCAGCCGCTTGAAGTAGAACCCGAGCCTGCGGTAGTCCCCTTGTGCTTCGACCCAGCTGAGCGCGACCGGCAGGTCTTCAGGGCGAAGGTGCTGAACAAGGTCTCCCGACACAAAGTGCCCGTAGGACCCCGTGTCGTTCACGCCCATAGGGGTTAGCAGTTGGAAGAGTTCTTGACCAGTAATAAGGCCGGGCCACAGCGCGCGTAGCCCCCAACCTTTCAAACGGCCAGTCCGGTCTTCGGCTATCCCCGCCTCCGCCAGCGGCCTCAGCCTCAGCTTCCCTTCTTCGTCACCAATCTGTGACACCGCGCGCGCCGCGTACGCACGAACGTCAACCGGCTGAGAGGCATCCAGTGCGACATCGGCAAGATCAGCCTGTAACGTCCGCAGCTGACAGCTTTCTGCGATCTTGATAGCGACGATGCGCACCATGGTGTTTTTTGCGTCGTCGCGGATGTAAGGTCGTAGCTGGTCGGCTAGACGGTGATGTCCTAAACGGTCGTACCGGCTGTTGCTCAGCCAGCCGACGTAGCCCCGTTCTTCGTCGTACAGTTTGAGGAGTTCGGCGACCAGCGTCTCCTTAAGCCCGTCGTCATAGGCCGTGACGTCGCTTCTGAGGAGCACCTCCGGATCGGCCTTCATGATGGCCTCGAACACTTCACGAGTGTTCGTCGCCATCCAGGCCGCCACCTCGTGCAATTGCGGCACGAGTTTGCCTTCCGCATCATCGGGGTGGACTATGAGACTCAATACCTGCGCCGCGCTCAGCCGCCGGCTGACATACCAGGCGGCGAGAAACTCGCTGTAGGTCTGATGCGCCCAGCCGATGCGATCCGGCCCCCGCGCCGCGAACAGTCCCGTGTCGAGTGCCTCCCTTACAGCCGCGCGTGGAACGTCGAAAAAACCGTCCGGCGACTCGTCATTACCACCTGCTATCTCGTCGATTGTTATGTCTTCGGGAAGTGGCTCTCCCGCGCCGACGCCCGTTCGAATCGCCGACCGTCTCGCAAAGGTCATGACGGCCGCGATGCGTGCTGCGACAGTCATGCGCTCCGTGGCGGTGAGGTCTCCGGTGCGGCCAGAAGCGACATAGCTCGGGTTTAACTCTTCGCAGAGTGTAAGACAGCCTTCCTCATAGATTTGGGCTTGGTTCTGCGGTAAGCGCTGGTCGCGACTGTAAACCCGTAACAGCATCTTCAGTGTTACAGGCTTAGCGGCGAATGGACCGACCTCCATTCTGTCTACTTCCCCGAGGAAAGCTTCCGCGTCGAGCCCTTCTTCGGCGGCCGCAGTCAGAGCATCCTCCCTCTGTAGTGGGGCCAGCTTATAAATCTTTACTGACTCACGTCTCCACAATCTGACCAATCCTTCTTCAAGAAGGGCGGGCCACTCGGCAGGGCGACAGACTATGCGCAGGCGAAGTCGCTCAACCGGATACTTATTAAATTCGTCTATAAGCAGAGACGCGAGTGTCTCTATTCTGATGAGACATTCGTCGGTACTATCAAGGAAGAGATGTAGGAGGTGATTCCCCTCCAACCAGGCAAGAAAGTCGGGCGACCGGAAAAGGTCACGGACGAGCCTGTCCTCGCTTCCGTATGAGCGCAGGTCTAGCCAGAAAGCATTCCCGCCGCCCTCACGCACTCTAGCTTCAATCGCAGCCCGTTCCGCCTCTAAGGCGCGACTCTTCCCCATACCCGGCTCTCCCAAGAGCACCAGACACGGAACATCGTCGAGCGCCTCGAATGGTACGACGTCCTGGTTGAAACGGCCGGGACTATAAAGGAAGCCGTTGTCCAAGAATCTGACGTTGCTTCCACGGGGGTACCAGTATCGTCGCCAATTATAGATTCTCTCGGGCATCTTCTACTTTAACCAAGCCAGATCGATTAGTTCCCTTGTGAGTAACCCATTCGATACGTCAGTACGTCTATTCATCTAACTGTCGCAACGCCTCCTCAAGAAGCTTCCGTATAATTAAAAAGTTTTCAGGCAACTCCCTCTGCGCCCATACCATTTTGATTCTTACGAGCGCAAAATCGCCTACCGTTACTTCCCTTAGAAACGCATCTCCGTCCATTGCCCAAGAAGCTCCCCGGCCCGAATCCGGTTTCATCCGCTCTATATCCTGGTACAGACGCAATTGTCCTTTTTTATCCCTAACATCTTCCGTGTCTGTACCCTTCACGGCGGTAAGCAGTGGTCTGTAGCGACCGGCAACAGCGTGGGCGCGGCGATAGAGTGATTCTTCCCAAGATGGATCCAGCAAGTAAGCTCTCAGCTCAAAGTTTCTCTCCCCGGTACGCCAGATGACGCCGCGCAAATTTGCCGTCTGTACCACCAGTCGGTCGGGAACTTCTGCGGGTGCCCGGTCTAGACGAGCATCGAGTAACTTGGCCCGCTCTAAAATAACAGCGATTGGATGCTCGTCTGGTTCTCTAGCCCTTACGACCGCCGCTTGTTTAAGTGCCTGGAGTAGACGGCGGGCGGGCTCTACGTCGCCGGCCCATTCGGCCCGACGGGCACTCGCGAATAGCTCTATTATTTTGCCGTCATCAGGCATAGTGCATTAGATACTTCCCGGTTTCGCCGATCTGCTTATCGAGATCCTCGCTGTACTTCGTGTTATCGCTAAACGACTTCAGGTAGGTAGTAAGACCTGGTTTATCTTTGGGCACAAAGACATGAATGCATATCCGTCGCGGGTTTTTCAGGTCGGCCCCTATGACGACGCCATACCCTACGCCGGCCGGGTAACGTCTTCTGATCCCGTACCAATAAGTGGCGAGCTGTCTCAACCCTACCTTTACATCTGATGTGAAGAAGCCGTCGCTGCGCGTCTTAGATTCTACCGGCCACCAGACGGGCATTCTCAGGCTAACTAGGGATGATTCTATGTCAGTCAGGAGCTGAATGAATTTAGGCTTTCTGGCAATGAGGAAGTCAGGGGTTTTAACGCCAGGCTGTGCTTTAAGCGGCGCTATCCTGTTCGAGTCGAATTTTAAAGTTCTATGGACGACAATCCCTGTAATAGTTTCCCCGATATTCCCCGTGACGTTCGACGCGCGCGACTTGGTGTCCAGTTGGTGCGGCGCCCACATCGGGTAGCCGGTTATTGGCGGAAACAGCGGGAACCCTGAACCATATCCCAGATATTCTATGTAATGTTGCCCCATTTCCAGTATGTAACATGAGCCCGCATAGTCGGCAGCAGTTTCAAGCTGGTCAGCGCTTATTTCGATCTTAGGGTTTATGTGTTTAGACACCCCTGTGCCCAAGGCGTAGCGCGTCATTCCTATATAGAATTCTTGTAGAAATTCCATTCCGTGTCGCTCGTCACCATAAAAATTTAGGGCGAATTATAGTCGAGAAACCGTTCTTGCAATACAAACTACCGGTTGCCGGTGTAAAGCCGGCGACCTATTCAAGACGGGGATACTATTCTTGAGGGCGGTATCCCATGTCTTCAACTACGACCGGGCAGATTGGGGACATGCTCTATACCCCCGGCACTCTTTACAGTATTCACCTTGTTTTTGACCATTGAAATCGTTCATAAATGCCAGCAAAAATTTCGGCGGCGGTGTAAAATATGAGGTGCTGGATTGCGACGGAGGGCGAGGCACATGGTTAAGATAGACCGCGAAAAGATAGTGAAGGCCGCCGTAGGCTCGGCCCGCCTTGAAGGCTATAAGGGGCCGCTCAAACCGCTGACAGAGAAGGGCGCAGACGTGAAGCGGGCGGAGGCGAAGACCGAACCCACGGTTAAGCGTTAGCCACGCCCATGGCCGACCGCTACGACACCACGGGAAACTCGGAGGACGAGTACTACCCCGGCACCTTCGTCCTCATTAACCTTGAAGACATCCGCGACCCGGAAGAGCTGCTCGAGCGCGAGACAGAGCTGCAACTAGCCGCCTACGAGGTGATGTTCGGCTCGTTCGATGAGACTCTGACCCCGGCCCTTCCCTTCTTCTATTACCTGCACCACATGATGTTCGCCTCCCTATACGTGTGGGCGGGGCGGTCCCGCACGGTAGGAATCTCGAAAGGTGGCACCCCGTTCTGCCCGCCCCAGAACATAGAAGTGATGATGGGCGCTCTCTTCTCTGAATTGGGGAGTGAGCAATGGCTCGCCGGCCTCGACAATGAATCATTCCTAAGGCGCGCGGCCTACTACGTCTGTGAGATCAACGCCGTCCACCCCTTCCGCGAGGGGAACGGACGCGCCATCAGGTTCTATCTAGACGTCCTGTCAGCCCGCGCCCGCAGCGACATATTCGACTGGACGCTGGTCGGCGAAGATGAGTACCTACAGGCTTGCATCGCCGGGTTCGCTCAAAACTACAGCCCGATGGAGGCTGTGCTCGGCCGCTGCGCTCCCCGCTAACAACCCGCACCATTTAACTTGCTTACAGCGCACCGGATTACTGTTCTAGTCGAGCGCACGCCAAACTCAATCAACGCTCAGCCCCGGCTCTCTAACAGTTCAGCGGCTTCGCGTTTCTCCAAACCCTGTTGGATATACGTCGACAGGCGCGGGAAATGTCGATCAATGAAGTCGCCATAACCAGCCCGGCGGAAGGCCAAATCGAAGAGCACGAAGAAAAATCCAACGTTGCCGCCGACTAAATACTTCTGGGGAAATTCTGAAGGGAATGAGGGGAAGGCACTCGCCAGCAAACTTATCGCGTCTATCACGTGACGGTAATCCTTCCGCACCTGCTCCAACTCGTCCAAAGATAAATTAGCCACCCTCTCGTATAAGACCGTCAGCAGAAAGTGCTCGCGCACGAACTGCCATTCGATGGATGGCGGGTCATCAGGGTCATATGCAGGGTTGGCAAGTGTCTGGACGAACCGTTCGACCTGTTCGAACGTAAACTCTTTGGCGGACTCCCGATCACATACTTGTAATGCCTCGAACAGGTCGTAAGCTCTGTCGAAAAAATAATCCTCAAGGCTGTCGCTGCTGCCTTCGCCCTCGGCCAGTACTTCGCGCGCCGCGGTGATCTCTTCAAGCAGTTTTTTTCGCGCCGTTTCTACATGAATCTCATATCCGAAAAGCCATAAGGGCAAATATGCCTCTTCGGCGCTTGGGTAAAAACTTAGGACCTCGTGTACGGCGACGGCCTGTTCGATAATCTTCTCCCCCTGACTCCAGTAGCTTATCTGCCGCCCGCGGCCGCGCCCTGCTCCCTTGCCCTGTATGTCAAAAGCAGGCAGTAGCCCTTTTGAGCGCCAACTGCTGACCCGCCTCTTCGTCAATCCGGGAATAATGTCGTTGAGATGGGCAACCAGATCATCCTCGCCCAGCCTCATGCCACCTAAGTTTGTTCCTCTCATTTTCACTGCCACGCTCCTTACCTACTAGAATTAGGACGCCACTTGGCGCGTCTAGGAACGGAGCATAGCAAACAGGCATCGATGAAAATTGCACCTGCGGTGTAGGTTGTAAATAATCTTTAGGTCGGGGCTGATGGTATGACAGCATGAACACTTCTAAACCACCTTGACGCGGCAAAGTCACTGTTAGGCGACGACTTAATGTGCGTCTGAGTCCCGAGCGTTTGATGGATCGACAACCGGAAGAGTTTTCTTACTACACCTAGAGAAGTGTAGTGAAATTCGCCTACAGCATCATATCCGTTGACTCTGCGTTGGATAATTTGCGCTGCCAATGCGCTGATAGTTAGCGCGCACGTGTAAACTCTTCCTTCATTTCACCATCGTACCCATTCTCACCAGGTGTATTGAAGTAAGTGAATGAATGTCTTTTTGCCTGCGGGTAATCGACGCGGGACGGATTTCTTCCTAAGTTTATGGTGTAGATAGGAGGCGTGAGGCGATCGAATCGGTAGATGGGGGAAGAGTGCTTAGGGTGGACAAAGAACTGCATTTTGCACAGGAGTCGTTCGTAGTTGGAATAGGCAAGGAGCAGATGGCGATACCCGGAGCGGGATTCGCCCGGCGTGATGTCGACCACACGATGATTTGTCCAACCAGAGATGAATCGAAAAACGTCCTCCGCCTTACCGTCCGTGATGAAATCACGTATACCTGTGAAAGTGGCTTCGGATCCGTGGAATCCGCGCATGTATTTCAGGAAGTAGTGAAATCCTATCTTGGCAAGCCCCCTAAAATACTTCTCGGTCGGGGTGGCACCCATTGTGGCTCTAGTCTCCTGCTCAGGCTCTCCCTTTTTTATTTCTGGCCCTTCTGAAATATTGGGTTTGAGTCCTGAGAGTAGGTGCTGCATCCACTCCACCTCGTCCTCCGCGACGCCTGTGAATATCGCCGTTACGGCCTCAGTGTCGGGATCGCCCGGCGTGGCCATCTCCACACCCTTTTTCTTCATTAACTCTATGAGTTGCTCCGGCTCCCGTATGTCGTCAGTAACGCGTAACACAACGCGGCGCTCTCCCGCCGAAATTATAATTTGCCTCATCCGCCGGACAGCCCTCGTCTGCCTGTCAACGTCCAAGTCAAATTCTCCGTCCTCGATATCCTCACTGTGGCTTTTGCCTGTGAACTTGAGGCGCTCAGCGCCCGCACTACCGCGCTGAAACGGAGAGACCCGTTTATGGGTCTTCCGCCCTTCAATCCCCAGCATATCTCTGATAATGGCTTCAGGACCGCTGCGGCAGAACTGCTCGTCGAGGGGTGAGAAACTATTGTTACAATCCTTGCAAACCCGGTCGTTCAGTAATTCATACCCTATGAATGTTCCCAGACATCTGGGTAGATAATGCTCGCCGGAAAGCCTGCCCTCACGACCACAGTATATGCACTTGGATACTGAAAGGTTTTCGGTCGTGACATTCATTTGGTGGACGTATACCAACGCGCTATGCGAACACTCACTGCGGCAGAACAGATAACTTGCGATGCTTACAGCTGGGCGGAATCACTTACGGGGCGCGTTCACTTGGCTGCTCTGTTCGACAGCACATCGCTAATCCAAGAATTGGTTCTGATGTGGCTCATACTGATCGTTTAAGATATCTAACAGAACATGTGTTACAGGTACGAAGTCCCCAATTGAAATGTCCACACCGATTTCCGAGGCGGTCGTCGGAAGCGTCTGCTTGGTCAATTCGTTAACGCACCACGTTCTGATGGCTTCTGCCCCCCTCGCTTGGGCGATCAATCTTGATAGTGTCGCCTTTTCTGTCGGGGAAGGATTTTGCCCCATTTTCGTAATCATTAAACCCATCAAACGATCATCCGCTTGGAGGCGCTGGGCCACAGGACGAAATATTTGCTGGCGTCGTGTTATCTCACTTGTTTCAAAGCCGGGCAGGCTGTGCCCCAGCGTCTCCATAACCTCTTCGCTCGTATCTTTGGCACA
>DASWNS010000042.1:0-19198 GCA_036399115.1 Pyrinomonadaceae bacterium
ATCAACATTCACCCGTTCAAGCGCGACCTGTTAGACGCGTGGTGGACAGGCTTCTACGGCATCAAGAGCAATCACGCGCAATGGTGGGAACGCAGTTCGCTGAGGCTCTGGCTGCGGTTCTTTGAATTGATCAGGAAATACAAGATTCCCATTCCGCGCAACATGGTTCGCATGATCCGCGCCACGCTGCTCTACGACACGGTGGCCGCGCGGCTCTATAGCAGGATCAATGTCTTCAAGGAATTTGAAAAATACACGCAGGATGTCGCGCGGCGTGCCAAACGCCAGATCGTAGAGTCTACCGCGCGGCAACTCATGCTCGGTCCGGACGACGCGAATTTTCTCAGGTTCCGGCAAGTCCTGGACATCGGAGACGACATACTGGTTCGTGTGCGCCGGTATCTCGACAATCAGGATTTCACGTTCCAACAACTGGCGGGCAAAGTCTATACGGCCATTCGCGCGATTTTCAGAATGTTTATGTTGAGCGCAGGCGCGGGCTTAATCGCCGCCGTCGTGGCCGCCACGCTGTATGTCCTCAACGTGTTGCAGCCCAGCTATGAGATCTTGCAGGCCAGGACGTGGAACCCGTTCGGTGAGCAATTTATCCTCACGAAAGACGATTGGGAGTTTACGCTTCCTTTTTCGACCGGGGCTTTGCAGGTCATCATTCTGATCTGGTTTATCGTCACGGCGGCGTTACTGCTCATGTATGGGCGACGCATTTACCTGCGTTTCGGAGACGTGGACGACTAAGCACAACAAGCAGGGGCGAGACGAAGAATCGTTAGCGGATGGTGGAGTTACTCTATGGCGTATTTCGCGATGCAGTCCCAGGTGCTTTTTCACGACACGATGGCCTATGGCTCACACCATCATATGGCTAACTTCAAGTTTCAGAACATCGCGCGTGAAACCATCCTGTTTGAAACCAATACCGAGGGGCAGAAAAGCTGGCAGGAGCAGTTGAAGGATATTCTCGTGCTGACGCGCGAGGCGTATAGCCTCAACCTCGCGCCGGTCGGCCTCGGCGGGAAAGTGGCGATTCTGATGACTTATGAAGAGCCGACGCTGTGTACCGTGCGCCTCTGTTTCCGGGTCATAGACCAACGCGGAGAGCCTGTGTCGTGCGGCTTCCAGACCATGATCCTGTTGCACAAGGATACGCACGAGATGGTGCCTGCGCCGCCTCTGCTCACACACTTTCTGACGACCGAAAGTAAGGTCAGCCTGCTTGAAGAACTCAAAAATCCCTCGTTCGCCGAAAGAGTCGCAGGCGGCAGCAGAGAACTCAAGAACGTCTTCCCCGAATCAATTCGCCGTTTGGGCGCAAGCGTCGCCAACTCACCGCGCGAGAAGGCTTATCCCAAAATCCTCGACGAATCGCAAAATGAATACAGCCTTTGATGAAACGCAAAAGAAATACACCCTCTGAGGATGTGAAAGGCTATGAGAAGTATCTCCTCCAGCACTTCAAAAACCGATCCGAAAGTGACCTTCACTTTTCCCGGCCAAGGTTCGTACTCTCACACACTGCTGCGTGAACTCTACACCGCTTACCCGCAGACCACGCCCTATTTCCGGCAGGCAGATGCGATCACGCGGGAACTTCTTAAAGCCGACTTCCTTCCTCTGGTGACGGCTGCTTCCGCCGCCGAACACGACGAGCGATTGGAGGGCTGTCCCGATCTCGATCAGGTTGGAATCTATCTGGCAGAGGTGTTGATTGCCGGAATCTTAATCGAGTCGGGCGTCAAGCCGTCGCTGCTCGTGGGTCACAGTTTCGGCGAACTGGCGGCACTGGCGACGGCTGGCGTCTATTCGATAGAAACCGGATTGAGAATCGTCTGCCGACGCGTTTTGGCGTTGCAATCCGCAGGCGCGTCCGGCGGCATGGCCGCGCTCTCGTGCGATCTCGAACGCGCCACACAATTCCTTGCGGAGTCGGGAAGCAACTCCATCGAAATATCGGTTATTAACCATCCGCGCCAGACCGTCTTGTCCGGCAAACTTTCGGAGTTGGAATCGTTGCGCCCCGTCGTGAATCGTCAGGGTGTGTCGCTGACGATTCTCAAGAGCCGCTATCCGTACCATTCATCACTACTGGCGGGCGCGGTCGAACCGTTCCGCGCTGCCCTCGACGAGTTCGACTACAGCCCGGCAGAGATTCCGGTCTACCTCGGCCTCGAAGGCATGCTCTATTCGCCGGGCTTTGATCTGCCGCAAATACTCTCGTCGCAGTTCATACGCAAACTCCATTTCAGCAATGTCGTTAAGGTTCTCTATGAAAGCGGCTATCGAACGTTTATCGAATGCGGGGCGGGGGAGATCGTTACAAAACTGATCGGGCAGAATTTGGCGCAGGTGGCGAGCGGCATCGTGGCAGTGCCGTCGGCACCGCAGGAGGGAAGTCTGGACGAAGAATTGCGCAAGTTGTTTGCGCGTGGCTTCGGGAAGGAGGCCGCCACGCTTGCAGCAAGTGAGACGCACGACGCGACGCGGAGCAGTCAGCCTCCGGCGCAGTTGTTGGAGAGCATGTCTCTGGTCGTGCAAAGCATGTCTCAACTCGTCGAGCACACTTCTCGACTGATCGAGCAAGTCTCGACTTCGCTCGTTACGGCAAATCTGCCCGTCGCTGCGCGGGAGGAAAATATTTCCCCTGCCAGCCGCGAGAGTGTGGCGCAGCCTGACCCGGTCCAACCGGAGACTCTTCCTGCGGACGCTGCCTTCGTGCCCGTTCCTCCGCCCCGGGGAAACGGCTCGTCGCCTGAATCGAGCCATTTGGTAACCCATGCGTCTGGCTCTAACGGCAACAATGGGTCGGGCGCGCAGCCGGAGCGGAAGCGCGAACTGGAAGCGGCGTTCGCCCGCGAAGAATGCGCGGCAACGCCGATTGCAGTGGTATCTCTGGGCTGTGTTCTGCCGGGCGCGAATGACCCGGAGCAGTATTGGTCGAACATCCTGAACGGCGTGTCCGGGATCACCAATCTCGCCGACATCGACCCCACTGCCGCCGAAGACTTCCTCCTCACAAACGAAGGCGACGGAATAAAGGTCGTCCCCGACAAGACTTATACTCTGTTGCACGGCAGCATCGTTGACATCCCTTACGATGCCGCGCTGCTTTCGAAGGCTTACAGCAGAGAGCAGTTCGACGTTCTCACCAAAGGACAAAAAATCCTCGCGCTCGCAGTGGCGCAGAGTCTGGCTCGCCTCAAGGTCAAAATTGATCCGTCGGCCTCCGTCAAAATGCAGTGCATCCTCGGCGCGACCGCCGACGGCTCGAAGGAGTTTGACGAGGCGTTGTTTGTGGAAAGTCTCTCGATGCACTTAGGCGCGCTCGACGAACCGGAGAGCCTGCGTCGTGCTTTCGCCGACACCCTCGAAGAGATCACGGGCTACCGTAACGGCGATACGAAAAAACTGACACAGCATAAGATTTACGCGAGCGTGATCGAGCGGCTCATGGGCAGCGGGCTGAAAACCTACGTGGTGGACACGGCCTGTTCGTCGTCTCTCTATTCGACCTATCTCGGCATGAGAGCTTTGCAGAACCGCGAGTGCGACATGGTGCTCGCGGGCGGCGTCTTCGCGCCGGGACCGGCCAACAATACTCTCTTCGCGCAGTTCAAGGGATTGACCCACCGTGAGAGCCGCCCCTTCGACGCAGACGCGGACGGCGTGGTCTTCAGCGACGGCGCAGGCATCGTCATCCTCAAGCGTCTGCCCGACGCGCTCGCCGACGGCGACCGCTTCCTCGCCGTGATCAGGGCTATCGGTTTGTCGAGCGACGGCAAAAGCCCCTCCATCAACGTGCCGCAGGTGAAAGGGCAGGGCTTGGCGATCCGTCATGCCTACAAAGATTCCGCCATTGACGTGGACACGATTCAATACGTCGAAGCTCACGCCACCGCGACTCTGGTGGGAGATGCGGTTGAGTTCAACGCCTTGAAAGATACGATGCAGCGCAGCCCGGCCTCCCCGCCGGTCGAACTCGGAAGCGTCAAGGCTCTGGTCGGGCATACGGGCTGGGCGGCGGGCATGGCGTCGCTCATCAAAATCTGCAAGGCGTTTGAGGCGAGAGTGATCCCGAAGCAATACAACTACGTGAAGCCAAGCCCGGAGATCGATCTGGCTCATTCACAGTTTACGATCACAGAGACTTCGCACCCGTGGACTGAGAACGTTGCGCCCTATCCGCGCCGCGCGGCGATCAACGGCTTCGGTTTCGGCGGCACGAACGCTCATTTGATTCTGGAAGATTTTGACGAAGCCTATCATCGAAACCTCTGCGCCAATTTGGACGTGAAGGAGAAAGTCCCCGTCGAGTTGGCCGTCATCAGCATCGGCAGCCTGTTTCCCGGCACAGACGGCGCGTTGGCCGCAGAAGACCCGTCCACGGAGTCGCGCTTCCGGCGGGACGCGCTGCGTCTACCGGCCAAGAAGATGCTGCTCCCTGACGTGACCGAGCACATGGACGCCAGCCAGTATCTCGCAGCCCTCGCCGCCGAGAAGGCATTCGCGACGATGCCCGAAGGTTGGACGCGATTCAAAAATGCGATGGGCGTGGTGCTGGGGCTGACGAGCAAGACGGAACGCGGGATGCGTGCCAACGAACGAGTTTTCGTAGACCGCCTGCGGCGACAGGTCACGCAGCGCGGCGGGAGCGGCAACCTCTCGAACGCCGACCTCACACGCATTTTAGAGAAACTGGTCGAGTCGATTCGCGCCCGCAATGTCCCTTCCGGTCCTTACACCCTGCCGGGGCTGATGCCCAATGTGACGGCGGGCAGAATCGCCAACATGTTCGACCTCAACGGACCCAACATCGTCGTCGATATGGGCGACGATTCGTTGCTGCAAGCCCTGTTCGTGGCGCGTCAACTTCTCGCACACGACGCCTGCACAATCGTTCTGGCCGGAGGCGTCAACGCGAACAACGCCGCCGATGCGAGCGAAGCGGAGGCCGTCTTCCTGCTGGCTCTGACGACGCCCGAAATAGCGCGCCGCGAGGAACTGTCGATCCTGAGCGTCATCAGTTTCTCCGGGTCGGAAGAGGGAACTCATGCCGGGGAGAGGCCGGTTTCCGTGTCGCATCCAGCCCTCAATTACAAAGGGGCGCAGGGCGCGCCGGAGATGTTGAAGGCCATCCGGCAAGCACGCGAAAAGAACTCCCTTTGCGAGTTCAGGCAGCCGGGTGAGGGTGCGCTGGCGGGCAGGCGTCTGATCTTCGCCTCGCCTGCTTCGCACGCGCCTGCAAAGACGGCGCAGCCGACCGAGACGCAGAGAGACGCCTCACGCGCCTACGCCTTCGTGCAGGGCACGCCGATTCGTTACTACACGCCGCAACTGGCTCCGGCCAAAGCTACCGGCGACGCGAAGAGCTTGCAGGAGCGCAAAATCCTGTTTCTGGTTGACCAGCCCGAACAATGGTTGACGCTCGAAAACTCCGGCGCGCTCGCCGCGCTCGACTATCACGTGGTCTGCCCGTCCGGTGTCCGCGTGGCGAAGTCTCTGCCGGTTGATCTCACATCCGAAGAGAGCATTGAGAGTTCTTTGAGCGGCCTCGCCGGGTTGGAGTTCGATACGCTGATCGCGGTCAAGACTCTGGCCGGGCAGACGAAAGAGACGCTTCTCCTCAACAACTCGGAGGGCGAACTTCGCTGGCTCGATCTGTTGTTCGCGGTCTGCCGACAGAGTTACGAGAGGATTCAAAGAGAGTGCATCCCGGTCGTCGCCGTGTGTCAGGGCGCGTATCAGAACGGGGAGCTTGATCCGTTTACGGGTCTGGCCGCCGGATTTATGAAGTCTCTGGCGAGGGAACTCGGCGAGAATGTCTGCCGCGCCATCAACACGGACGAAGTCAATTTCTACAAGACGCTGCGGCAGGTGGAGATTGAACTGGGGCAGGCGGGAGAGGACGTAGAGGTCTGTTACAGAGAAGGGAACCGGAGCGTCTTTACGCTCGCGCCGGTCGAGAAGCTGGCGAAGGATGAGCAGCCACAACTCGATGCCGACTCGGTGGTGATCGCTACGGGCGGTGCGCGCGGCGTGACGGCGGTGCTGGCCGAAGAGTTGCTGGAAAAATTCGGCTGCCGCGTGATCGCGCTGGGACGAAGCGATCCATCCTCAATGCCGGAAGAAGTGCGGACGATGGATGAGCAGGCTTTCAAGGAGTACGAGCCGCAGTTCTACAAGGATGAGCTGGCGCGAAATAAGGGCAAGAAGATGGGCGAATTGAAACGGGAGTATCTCGCCTATCGCGCCGCCAACGAGGTGTGCCAGGTCACCAGACGCTTGCAGGCCATCTCCGGAAAGTACGAATACCGGAGCGTTGACATCACGAGCGAAAAGGCCATCGAAGAGGTGGTCGCGGAAACATATCGAAAGTATGGTCGGGTCGATCTGGTGCTGCACGGCGCGGGCGTGCAAGTCTCGAAGGCGCTCACCAGGAAATCTCTCACGGACTTCCGCAAGATCGTCGCCACCAAATTGCGCGGCCTGAGCAATCTGTATAAGGCATGCCGGAAGTATGGCGAGGGACGCCGCATTCATTTCCACATTCTGACCTCTGTGTTCAGCTACATGGGGAACGACGGCCAGCCGGATTACGGCGCAGCCAACGAGGCGATGAGCCGCATGGCCGCCTGCATGAACTCGCCGGAGAACGGCAACCACTGGTCAGCTATGGCGTGGCTCGGTTGGGCTGGCATCGGCATGACACGCGACTCCGAGTTTGCCGCGCTCGCCGCCTCAAGACGCTTGCGAGGCGTGACGAAAGAGGAAGGACAACAGATCTTCTCCGAGTTGATGCGGGGCACGCCCGCCACGCCCATCAACATCCTCCTCGCCGACGGCGAGATCGAATACTACAAGGTGGCGATTCAAACTTCGTCGCCGGAAGCGTCGCCGCGCGCGTCGCAAGCGTCAGCGCAAGCCGCGCCGCCAGCCGTCTCTCAGGCGGTCAAGGCCAAGCCGGACTTTCATGTGATGGAGCGGGAAATCTCGGTCGAAAGCTCTCCGTATCTGCTCAACCATCTCATCGACGGAGTGCCGACCCTGCCGGGCGCGCTCGTCATCTCGCTCTTTGCCGAAGCGGCGCAACAACTTCGACCCGAACTGAAGATCAACTCCTTTGAAAAAGCGTTCTTTCATCGCTTCATCAAAGTCTACCAGAACCGGAAGACGCGCATCCGCGTCGAGGCGCGCATCGTTTCCGAGGATGAGCGGCAGACGGTCGTGCAGGTCAGGATTCTGTCCGACTTCGTTCACAGCAGCGGGGTCGTGCTGCAAAAGGAGATCCTCCAACATGAAATCCTGATCCGCATGTCGTCCGCCGCGCTGACCTCTCCGGCGCGCGTCCACCCGAACGGACTCGAAGGGCGACGCCTGCTCGACCCTTACGTGATGGATGGTTCTCCGGTCTGCCTGAGCGGCCCCTTCAACGCCATGGAGAACATCATCGTCGGCGGAGCGCAGCGGAAGGCCGAGTTCAAACTCGCCGACTTCAACGGCGCAAGCCCGGCATACAAATCGGAGTGGTCGAAGATTATTCTGATGGATTCGCTCTGGAGATTCGGCGTGATTCACCTCGCGCCCGACGACTCCTCGCCCGTCTTTGTTCCCGAAGAGTGCAGGGTCATGAAGGTCTATTTCGACTTCTCCGACTTCGACGCCTCGACGCTCGCCGGGAAGTTGACTTTCAGCGGCGTGAACCCGCGTCTGGACGGCGACCGGCTCACCATCGGTCCGGTGACTGCGGCTGACGGCAACGGCAATCCGCTGATCATCGTGGAAGACGGAATCTGCCGTCGATACGGAAAAGTAAGCAATGGCAACGGCACCTCACACTAAGACGGAAGCGACTGCGGCGCGCTTCGACGACTGCTTTGTCGGCTGGCTCGACGTGTGTGAATTGCAGGACAGGGAATATACAAGCCACCTGTCTGTGGACGAGCGGGCGAAGTACTTGAGTCTTCGCGGCGAGCGACGGAAAAGCGAGTGGCTGGCGGGTCGTCTGGCAGCCAAGCACCTCTTCCTGAACTGGCTGGAACCGGCGCGGGAAATTCGGAGCGGGCAATGGAATCCGGGTCTGTCGCGGCTTTCCGGCGAGGCTCTCGCCGCCTATTCGCCGTGGATGTACCGGAAGGTCGAAGTGCTTTCGGATGGCGAGAAGCCCGGCCTCGTCTGGTGCGGGCGGAAGCGAAAGGAAAGCCTCTCGATCTCGCATGCGGGCGGAATCTCCTGCGCGTCCATAGCTCTGGAAAAGCCCGTCGCCATTGATGTCGAGACTGCGGTTGACAGGCACGGCGCATTCTACCGAAACACCTTTACGGAAGTGGAAAAGAACTGGGTCGCCCGTGTCGGCGGCGACGACGGGTTGAGTAGTGCGAACTGGTGTTTCACGCTTTTGTGGAGCTTGAAGGAATCGGTTTTGAAATTGGGATGGCTGGACGGGGCAAGCATCTGGAATCTTTCGAGGATCGAGATCGACGGCTTGCCCGGCCTCAACCAGCCCGGCTTTAACCGTAGAGAGCCGTTCTGGCGCAGCCGCAACCTGAGCGACGCTTTTGTCGTCTTCACGGCAAGAGTCAAAGAACCTCGCCGCGCGATGCGGGTACAGGTAGCGGTGACCGGTACACGCAACTTCGTTTTAACCGTTATGAATCCTCTGATTGGAGCAGTCAATTGAGCACAGCATACACACTCCCCGTCGCAAACGATCTTAACAGTGCCGTCCGCGAAATCTTTGCACAGGTGACGCGCTACCCGCTGGAAGTCTTAGACCCGGCATCCGGTCTGGAAGAAGACCTCGGCATCGACTCGGTGAAGCTGGGCGAGGTGTTCGCGGTCTTGCGCGAGAAGTACGGCCTGCCGGAGAAGCTCGATTTTCCACGCGAAAAGCTCAAGACCATCGGCGGCATCGCGGAAGCCCTGCAAGTCTACCTGCGCGATGCATCGCCTCCCGCGCACGCCGGAGGAAACGGCGGCAGTAACGGCTCGGCGGGACTCGCGCAGCCGCACTCCGGAAACGGGAACGGCAACGGCAACGGGAACAGCCCGGTGGATGCCGCGACGCTTCAAGCCGGTGTGCTTGAAATCTTCGCGCAGGTGACGCGCTACCCGCTGGAAGTCTTAGACCCGGCGGCTGGTTTGGAAGAAGACCTCGGCATTGATTCGGTGAAGTTGGGCGAGGTGTTCGCGGTCTTGCGCGAGAAGTACGGCTTGCCCGAAAAGTTGGACATCCCGCGCGAGAAGCTGAAGACCATCGGCGGCATCGCAGAGTCGCTGCACGAATACGTCTCGCACAGCGTCGCTCCGCCGCAGGTTGTGAAGCCGCCGAGTCCGCCGCCCTCTCCGGCTGTGATCTCGGGCGGCAACGGCGCGCACCTGTCGTCCACGATAGCCGAGTCGTTCGCCTCTCTGATGCCGGAGCGCAAGCCCTTTGCCGGAAAGGTCGCGCTGCTGACCGGCTCCGGGCGCGGGCTGGGCAAGGATGTCGCCTGTTATCTGGCCGAACTTGGCGCGTCCGTGATCGTCAACTCTTTCCACTCCCGGCAGGAAGGCGAGCGCACGGTCGAAGAGATCAAAGCGGCGGGCGGCGACGCGATCCACGCGTGGGGTTCGGTCGCAAATCCCGAACACGTGAAGACCATCTTCGACAAGATCGAGGAGACGCACGGCGTGCTGGACTTCTTTATCAGCAACGCTTCAAACGGCATGCTCGCGCGCCTGAAAGAGATCACCACGGAGCACTGGGAAAAAGCCTTCCGCACCAACGTCGTCGGCCTGCACCAGACATCGCTCAAGGCCGTGGAACTGATGAAGAGACGCGGCGGCGGCAAGATCATCACGCTCTCCACTCCGGCCTCGCACGGCTATGTGGACTACTTCGGCTGCATGGGCGCGGTGAAGGCCGCCGTCGAGTCTCTGACGAAGAGCATGGCGATTGAATTCGCCGCCGACAATATTCAGGTCAACTGTGTCTCGCCGGGTCCGGTCTATGGCGACCTGCTGAACAAGTGGCCTGAGAGCGAGCGTCTGATCCGGCAGTGGGAAAACAACACGGCCTACTCGCGGCTCTGTGAGGCGCGCGACGTGTCCCATTTCATCGCTTACCTGCTCAGCGAGCCGGTGAAGCTGTTCACGGGCAGCGTCCTTATCATGGACGGAGGAATTTCGTCGCAAGGTTGGTAAATGGTTGGTAGAGAGTTCATGTCGCTGGCAATACACACGAACGGAAATCTCTCGCGGTTCAACCGACTCAAAGGCCGGTTGCTCGGTCTGTCTCCGAAGGAAGCCTCCTTTTCGCGGCGCGCGTTTCCGGGCTGCGGTTCAGGCAGCCGCGAGCATCTGGAGAGCGTCATCCGAACCTTTATCGAAGGCTACAATCTGGCCGTTCGTGAGTCCGACCCGGTTCGTTTAGCTCAAAGGCTGGACTCGACGTTTGCGCCTGCCTTCGTCGGGTTCGCATACGAAGGAGTGGGACTCTATTTCGGCCTCGTTGACCTGCTGCTTCCACGCTCCGGGAGCCGTCTCGACGCCTTCACGCACTCCGCCGGAGAGCGACACGATTTCATCATTTCGGTCGGCGCGGGCTTTGCCGTCGCGCGTGTGCCGCTCGGCCTGCGCCGTCTGGAGTCCTATCAAAAATCGCTCGACCCGATGACCGCCTGGTGTCTGGCCGACGGCTACGGATTCCACGAGGGCTTCTTTCACTGGAAGCGTTTCGTTGACGGGCGACAGCCAGCCCCCGCATCGCTCAGCTTGCAGAACCGCAGGCTGTTCGATGCCGGAGTCGGTCGTGCGATGTGGTGGGTTTACGGCGCGGATGCGGCCTCTATCGCGGCGGCCATCTCACGCTTCGACGCCGAACGGCGGCATGAGATGTGGGCTGGTATCGGCACCGCTCTGGCCTATGCCGGTGGCGTGACGCCGGAGGCCGCTTCGCTCTTACACGACCTCGCCGGGTCGTATCAATCCGACCTGTTGAGCGGCATTCCGTTCGCGGCGCACATGCGCGATAAGGGGCGGAACCCGGCGGCCTGGACTGATGAAGTTTGCATGGGGTTGTTGCGGATGTCGGTCGGAGAAACGTCAGAAATTATTGTTACCGAATTGGCCGCCTATCTTGATAACTGGCAAGGCTCGGAACCGGACAAGTGGAGCGGTTGTTACGTGGCTTTGCGCGAGCGTGTGCGGCAGCGTCTGTTGAAACGGCGCGCTACACCCTCCGCTAACTTTGCTTTGACGAATGGGGATTGAGAGGAGAAGTATGACCACCAATACTGATTACGATGTCATTATTTTAGGAACCGGCATCGGAGGCTCGATGCTCGGAGCCATCCTTGCCAAGCATAATCTGAACGTGCTGATGCTGGATGCCGAGACGCATCCCCGTTTCGCGATTGGGGAAGCGACCACTCCCGATACCAACTTCCGGCTCAAGCTGTTGTCGCACAAATACGACCTGCCGGAGATCGCACACCTCAGTGCGTTTCATCCCACGCGCGACTTCATCAGTCCGGCGTGCGGAGTGAAGCGCGCCTTCAGTTTTCTCTACCAGCGCGAAGGCAAGGATCAATTGCCCATGGAGACACATCAATACCCGACGCTCGCGCCGCCGATGGGACCCGATTGCCATTTCTTCCGGCAGGACACGGACGCCTACATGATGGCCGTCGCCGTCAACTACGGCGCGAAGGTTCGCCAGCAGACGCGCATCAAGGATTTCGACATACAGGAGGATCACGTTTCGCTGACGAGCGAGAAGGGCGAAACGTTCACGGCCAAGTATCTGGTTGACGGGACGGGCATGAAGTCTGTGCTCGCGCATAAGTTCGAACTGCGTAAACCGGCGGAGACTTTCCGCACCAACACGCGAGCCATCTTCACGCACATGGTAGGCGTCAAGCTCTACGATCAGGTCGGGTCGTCGCAACAGACGCACGGCCACAAGTATCCGCTCTCGCAGAGCACTCTGCACCACGTCTTCGAGGGCGGCTGGTGCTGGATCATTCCTTTCAACAATCATCAGGACAGCACGAACCCTCTATGCAGCGTCGGGCTGGTGCTCAATCGTGAGATTCACCCGGAAACCGGCATGAATCCGGAGGAGGAGTTCTGGTCTTTCGTGAAGAAGTTTCCCGATATGGTGAGACAGTTTGAAGGCGCGCAGGCGGTGCGCGGCTGGGTCGGCACGGGGCGACTCCAGTACGGCGCGACCAGCATCACAGGCCACCGCTACTCACTGCTCTCGCACGCCGGGTTCTTTATCGATCCTCTGTACTCCACCGGCCTTGCCCTGACGACGGCAATGGTTGACCTGCTCGGCGGGCAGTTGCTCAGGGCTTTCAAGAATAACGATTTTTCGGTCGAGAGCTTCGAGCATCTGAACAACTTTTTCGATAGCAACATCGGTTATGCAGACGAGATGGTGAGCAGTTCCTTCGTGTCGTTTCGGGATTTCGAACTGTGGGACGCATGGTTCCGCGTGTGGGTGGTCGGCCTCTTTATCGGCACGTGTCTGAACGCCAGCCTGTATCTGAAATATATCGAATCGAAAGACAAGCGCGTGCTCGACCAGTCGGGGAAGGAACCTTACTCCGTGCTGCTCGGCGGCAAGTTTCCGGAGTTTCAGAAACTCTACCGGGAGGCGCTCGCCGAAATGGACCGGGTGAAGGCCGGACAGGTTGACCCCAAAGAGGCGGCGCAGAAGATACGCGGCTTATTCAAGGGACTCGACTACGTTCCCACTTACTGGCGCTGGCACGAAGCGGTTGTGCGTACGACGCCCGCCTTCACGATCTGGGGCATGACGAAGATGTATTTCTGGTTTCTGTTCTACGCTCCGAAGCCGATCCGCGAAGCGCTGTTCGGTTGGAGTTCGTTCACCGCCTACAAATATATCCTCGGCTCCATACTGGATAACAACGGGGCATCGAAGCGTCGCAAACGAAGCTACATCAGGGACGTGTTCAAGTCGTGGAATCTCGATTGGCTTCCGGCGAAGTCGCACGAGTAGGAGCGGCAGCGGCGGTCGCCCCGCGAGCGGAGGTTATGTTCGGCGCGAGCGTCACCCCCTCGCGTAACGAACGCGACGCGCCGCAGCGTCGGGTTTACGGACGACGGCCATCGTTGCCTTGAGTTGGTTCAGACGAATCGGACACGCGGGAACAATCGGTTTTGCGTCCAGCCCAACACCTCGCTCGAAGAGTTGCAGCACACTCCAATGGAGGAGTTAGTCGATGTTCAATATCCCCCTACTGATCGCCGCAGGAGTCGCGCTCGTCGCAATCTCACTGCACATTTACACCTTCGAAGTGTGGATTTGGCCTAAGCTCAAAGACGACTGTTTTCCCAGTTTCCCCTTCGGCGGTCCAGACGTGGTGAAGGGCTTCTACCGGACAGTGTGGCACTTCTTCACGGTCAATCTCCTGATGACCATCATCGTCAATTTCATGGTGGGCATCGGGACGCTCATCCCCTACGGCCTCCTGCTCATCTACTACCTGATCGTCTTCTGGATTCTCATCTTTATAGAGATCTGGCTCATCGGCGCGTTGTCTCTGCGCCCCGGCCAGTCCTATCTCAAGACGATGTTGAAGGCGTTCCAGTGGGTCTTCGTTCTCCTCATGATCATCTTCATGTACTGGGGCACCCGGAAATAGTTGAGCGCGCCGGAAGAGTTACGGGGCAACTGCCCCTCGCGAGGTTAAGCATGAAAAGATTATTTGCGTGGATCGATTCAGTGGTTAATAAACTGGCGACGAACTTCACGCTCTGGATCGTCGGCGGTATCGTCGCGCTCATCGCGGTGGCCTACACGGCCTATGCCACGGTCTTTGTGCGGCTGCCGGAGCCGCCCGTCTATGCGAAGTATGTGGAGCTTCAACCGGAAGAGGAAGAGGCGGGGCGCAAGCATGGATGGAACGCAGACCGCAGGCAACGTTATTACCAGACCAGCCAGGGCAGCCTCGTAATGCCTTACGCCTGGTTCCGCGCGGTGGAGTGGCGCACGAGCACGGAGATGTTCGCGTCTCCGCAGGTGCAGACCAGATACGGGCTGCTGCCGGATAACGACCCCGTCTACAACCGGGACCAGATGCCGGTCGGCCTCGTGAAGCACATCGTGCCGGACCAATATGTCGATAACCTCGGCGAAGGGGAGAAAGAGTGGGCGAGTATCTCCTGCGCCGCGTGTCATACGGGGCAGATCCTCTACAAAGGCACCGCGATGCGCATCGACGGCGGCCAGAGTTTCTGGAACTTCGATAAATGGTCGGGCGACATGGTCTTCTCCCTGATGCTGACTTCCGCCTCGCCGCAAAGGTTCGAACGCTTCTGTGCCCGCGTCTACGGACGCCGACCGGGCGAAAAATGTGCGTCCAACGAAGTGACGACGCTGCGCGCACAGATGAAGAGGTACTTCAACAGCGACCTCATCAAGTCGGCCATCGAGGCGCTCATCAACCACACCTATCCGACCACGGAGGGCTTCACCCGCACGTCCGCGCTCGGGCGCGGAGTCAACGGCGAGTTCGGCTCGCTCGATCCTTGTGAGGGGCCGCTCGACCGTAGCTGTAACCGGAACGTGAACCGGAACACGGGACCCGTGAGTTTCCCGCCGCTGTGGTACACGCACGAATACGATTGGGTTCAATCTACGACGGCGATCAGCCAGCCGCTCGGTCGCAACGTGACTGAAGCGTGGGGCGTCAGTATGCGCGTCGAACTGAAAGACCCATCCACACGCTTCGCCTCGACCGCCAACGTCGAAGACATGTTCTGGATGGAGACTCTGATCTCGATCCTGACAGCCCCGAAGTGGCCGGAGGACATCCTCGGCAAGATCGACTGGGAGCGTGTGAAGCGGGGCAAGT
This sequence comes from Pyrinomonadaceae bacterium, assembly GCA_036399115.1. Classification (GTDB taxonomy): domain Bacteria; phylum Acidobacteriota; class Blastocatellia; order Pyrinomonadales; family Pyrinomonadaceae; genus JAIVJZ01. The sequence continues at coordinate 14,883 of DASWNS010000042.1, forward strand.
ATCTCTATCACGATGCGGTGTGGAACAAGGCTCTGCCCGCCGCGCAGGCCGAACTGCAACCAGACCCGGCCAGCCTGATCGGCGCGCCGAACCCGAACCGCCCGACGACCGGCTTATGCGCGCGCTGCCACGCTCCGGCCTTCGAGGCACAGCCCGCGTTGACGGCAGCCCTCGCACAGGCTCCCGGCACCAATCCCAACCAGTACGAAAAACGGTTTCTTCAACTCCCGCTCTATCGTCAGGAGGTGATGGGCACGGATGACGACGATGCGGTGCAATTCAACGAACGCCGCGTGCATCCCGGCGTCCTCAAAGAGTTGTTCAAGCAGGAGCAGTTCGATGATGAAGGCCGGATCGGGATCGGCGACATGCTGACCGTGACCATCAACGGCATTCTCGATAAGTGGTTCAAGGAACATAACATCGGCGAACCTTGCAAGACGATCTTGCAGGGCTATCGCCCGAACCAGTTTCGCGCGCCGCTCGGCTATCCCGCGCGTCCCCTCGACGGTTACTGGACAACCGGACCTTTCCTGCACAACGGGTCAATCCGGACTATGTACGAACTGTTGTCTCCGGCGGCGGAGCGAGCCGAGAAGTTCTGGATCGGATCGAGGGAGTTTGATCCGGTCTATTTGGGTTACAAGGACGAGCCGGTGGAAGGAGCTTTCAGCTTCGACATCTCGCATCAAGGCAACTCCAACGCCGGGCATGAATTCCGCGATGCGCCGCCGAATACCGTCGGGGTCATTGGTCCGGCGCTGACACACGAGCAGCGGCTCGACCTGATCGAGTACCTCAAGGTGATCAGCACCGTGCCGGAGTTGCTCGATAACGACCCGGCGACCAGAGAGCGATTGGCCGAGCGAAATGGCATGCTCGATGCTCTGACCCCTTTCTATGAAAAGAACGCGGGTTGGGTGACCTACGGGAAGAACAAGCCGGAGAGCGAGGGCGGCTACAGCCGGATGGACTTCTGCAAGAACATCGAGGCGGCGGCCATGCGCCAGTCCTATGCGGCTCCGTCGGCGTCGCCCTCGCCCGCGCCGTCTGCGTCTCCCGCTGCGACGCCGTATCGAAAGAAAAGGTAGCTTCGTATGAGCCGCTTGAACGACATGAGAATATCGGCCATCGGCGCGCCGCCGCAGGGTGAGCTGCATGAGACGCGGCTGGATATTCCGTTCACGATTATCAACATCACCACGACCATCGCGGCGTGCGTGCTGCCTTTCTATTTCTACTCTCGCTCGTCAATCGCCGCTTTTCTGATCTTCTACACGATCACGGGCATGGGATTGACGCTCGGTTATCACCGCCTGTTTGCGCACCGCGCCTTCAAGGTGCCGCGCTGGCTGGAACGACTGATCGCGCTCTGCGGCTATCTGGCGATTCAGCGTGGACCTATCTTCTGGGTGGCGATGCACCGCCTGCATCATCGCTACAGCGACATTCCGGGGCGCGACCCGCACACGCCCCGCGAAGGTTGGCTGCACGTTCATTTCGGTTGGCACCAGCGTCGCCGCCGTGATGTCTGGGAGAGCGAGATATACAGGCGATATACGCCAGACCTCGTCAACGACAGGTTCTACCTGTTTCTGGATAACGAGCGGCGCGACTACTTCACCTATTTCGGCATCCTGTTCGGCTCCTATCTCGTGGGCGGACTCGTCGGCGCGTTCGGGACGACGGGTTTCCAATTCGATCACTACAACGCCGTCTGCTTCCTCGTCTGGGTCGGGTTGTTGAACCGCGTCGCCGTGCTGCATGCGTTCGGCTTCATCAACTCCGTCTGCCATGAACTCGGAACGCGTCCTTTCAAGACGCGCGGTACCGACACCTCCGTCAATAACGTGATCGTCTCGCTGCTCATCTTCGGGGAAGGATGGCACAACAATCACCACGCGCATCCGAAGTCTGCCCGTCAGGGTCTGCGCTGGTATCAATGGGACCCCGCCTGGTACGGCATCTGGGTGCTGAAAACGCTGGGGCTGGCGGAGAAAGTTCACGTGCCGAGCAGCGAGGTCATCATCAGGTCATCGAGGAGCTATGTCGTCCCTGCGGGTGAAGGGCTGGCGCGCGCAGAGGCCGTCGGCGGCTCGTATGAACGAAAAACAGCAAGGGGCAAAGTTGAGCCGTTGGAAGACGCCTGACATGAAAATCTACTTTGGTAAGGTTTACGGTGCGCACATGGATAAACTCAAGACGATCTGGTTGCCGAGAGGGAAGAGGGTATACGTCTGGCAGGGACTCATCTCGACCGACCAGCGTGCGTATGACCAGCTAACGGCAATCGCTCCGAATAATGCCGGGGGGCGACCTGCCAGAAGCGGCAGGCAGAACGCCCTTCTATTCAAAGAACTCGAAGAGAACAACCGTTGGGCGCGTCTGGGAGCCAACATCTACTTCGGATGGTTTACGCTGCTTCTCATCATCAATGTGATCGCTGCGATCTGGCTCTTCACCTACAGAGGCGTCAGGCCGCCATACGCGCGCCTGGTCTTTCTCCTCATCATCGGAATGAATCTGACGGGAACCGTGGTCACCTTCTTTATACGCAAACACATGCTCGATTGCGACCGGCGCATAAAAGGAGTGCTTGAGGAACTCAGACAAGAACCCGCAGCCATCGGCGCGTATGACGAGCCGCAGTCGCCCGTGCCGCGTCAGGTCGTCAACGTGATGTTCGCCTTCACGGGTGTCATCTTCTTCATGTTGTTTCTCTTTTGGATGATCCTGGAAATTTGGCCCCATGTTTTCCTCACCTAGCTGCCGGATGGCCGTCTGTATTCAGAGGACGAACTCCAACCCGTGCGCGGCGTCGGCCTGAAAGCAAAAGCCAGTCCTAACGGAGCCTCAGACGAAGACTATGAAACGGGACGCACAATTAGAACTCAATAAGGAATATCCCGCGCCCGACGAGCGTGAGATCACGGAGAAGTTGATCGTCCTGCTCAAAGGGATTATCGAGCAGCGATACCTCACGGGCGTGACGTTTCGTGATGTGCACGTGAAGGGACACGCGGGAGTGAGAGCGGAGTTTATCGTCGAGCCGAATCTGCCGGAAGAGTTTCGCGTGGGCGTCTTCAGAGAGGCGCGCACGTTCCCCGCGTGGATCAGGTTCTCCAACTCCAGCCAAGACCCCGCGGTTGACATCAAAGACGACATACGCGGCTTCGCGCTCAAGCTCATGGGCGTCGAAGGTGAGAAGTTGATCGAGAGCCAGAAAGACGCGACCACGCAGGACTTTATTTTTCTGAGCACCAATCTGTTTCTCACCAAAGATGCGAAGGACTTTTACGAACTCGTCGAGTGCGGCGCGCTCAACAAGAAAAAGTCGCTTTCGGATTACCTCGGCATCCTCGGTTATTTCGCCAGGCACCCTGACGTGGGAGTGAAACTGCTGGCGGCTTTGCGCAAGTTTCCGCACCTGCTGGAGATGGAATGGTTCAGCGCAACTCCTTATCTCTTCGGCGAGCGTGCGGTGAAGTATGCGCTCAGGCCGTGGCTCAAGACGAAAACGGCGTTGCCGCGAAAGCCGGGCAACAACTTTTTGCGCGAACGCCTGACGGAGCATCTGGCGCGCGAAGGCACGGGCTTCGATTTCATGGTGCAATTTCAACTCGACCCTTACCGCGAGCCGATAGAAAATTCTCTCGTTCCGTGGAAGGAAGAGAACACTCCGTTTCACAAGGTCGCCAGCATCAACATCCCCCGTCAAAAGATCGACTCGCCGGAACAGATGTCGTTCGCCGAAAACTTGTCATTCAATCCCTGGCACTCTCTGCCGGAGCACAGGCCGCTCGGTAGCGCGAACCGTGTGCGCAAGGAGGTGTACATAGCTATTTCTGAGTACAGGCGCTCAAGAAATGGCGTCCCGAATACGGAGCCTACTCCCGATGAAAGTTTCTGAATGTGCCGCACTGCCCCACCGCCGCACGGTTCCTCCATGCCGGTTTGGAAGTAAAGCCGAGACGCGCGAGCGCGCGGGTGGCGAACTAAAGAGCGTGCTTCCTAAACCGTTCAATTCAGAGAGGAGTAGATTCGAGGTAAGACCGACATGTTAGAAAAAATTGTGAACTTCCTGAAATCCCTCAAACTGTGGAAGAAGATTGCGCTGGGTGTTCTGCTCCTGCTGGTGGTGGGCGTGCCCCTCGCCTATTACCTCTACAACCGCGACCGCGCGCAACCGTTGAAACCATCCGCCGAAGTCCTGTACCTGAACAACGAGGTGTGGACCGAGGCCGAGCGTCAGCGTTATTACCATCTCTCGCAGGGCGCGCAGATCATGCCCTACGATTGGCTCATCGCCCTCGAAC
>DASWNS010000043.1:0-5379 GCA_036399115.1 Pyrinomonadaceae bacterium
CGAACGATTCTTTCTCCGACGGGCTGTTGGACTTTCCGCACTACACCCGCCCGCCGGAGTTTCGCGGGCAGTGCGTACCCGAAGTTTTGCTCGGCGGCAACCATGCCGAGATCGCGCTCTGGCGCAGGCGGCGAGCGTTACGAAAGACGCAGCGCAACCGCCCCGATCTTTTAACGCGTGCCTCTCTGAGCGAGGCCGAACGCGCGTGGCTCGCGGAAGCAGAGGAGCCGGAAAATTTTCGTGACGAGTAACGAGTTGGCGGGCGACCGAAGTTTGCAGCCTGTTCTAACTTGTCACCTGTCACTCGTCACTTGTCACTTTTAATAGCTTGGAGTGTTAGTCATGAACCGTTTAGATGCTGTCGAAAAAACTCAGATGAATAAGACCCTCCCGGACTTTCAGCCGGGAGACACGGTGCGCGTCCATGTGCGCGTGAAGGAATCGGAGACGAAAGAGCGTTTGCAGGTCTTCGAAGGACTCGTCATTGCGCGCAAAGGCGGCGGCGTGCGCGAGACGATCACCGTGCGCAAGATCAGTTTCGGCATCGGCGTCGAACGCATCTTTCCGCTCTACGCGACGATTGTGAAAGATATCGAAGTGGTCAAACGTGGGCGGGTGCGCCGCGCCAAACTCTATTACCTGCGCAACCTGCGCGGCAAAGCCGCACGCATCCGCGAGCGCGACACGCGCCCGACCAGCAGCGGACAGGTGCAGGCCGCCGCCGCTGCCGCCCGCAAGACCAAGTAAAACAGTGACGAGTGACAAGTGACGAGTGACAAGTTAAAACTGCTTCTCTTTATCTCGGCACTTGTCACTCGTTACTCGTCACTCCTCTCTTATGGCACGTCAAAAGCGCGCATCGGAGATTTGCACGGCGTTTGAGGATGAGGCGCGCGCGGGCGGTCATCGGATGGTGGCGGGCGTGGATGAGGTCGGGCGCGGCGCGCTGGCTGGTCCGGTCGTCGCTGCCGCCGTCATCCTCGATCCGGATACGCCTCTGCCGGAAGGCTTGGACGACTCGAAGAAGTTGACGGCGTTGCAGCGCGAGCGCATCGCGGAAGAACTCAAAGCGTCTGCGCTCTGTTACGGGGTCGGCCTCGTCCCGCCGGAAGAGATTGACAGCACCAACATCCTCATCGCCACGCGTCGCGCCATGTGCCACGCCCTCGGCGAACTCAAACCCTGCGCCGACTTCCTCCTGATCGACGCGCTCCAACTGAGAGAGATCGCCCTCCCGCAACGCGCCATCATTCGCGGCGACTCGATCTCCGCTTCCATCGCCGCCGCTTCCGTCATCGCCAAAACTTACCGCGACGCGCTCATGCGCGACTACGATTCAGTCTATCCCGAATACGGTTTCGCCTCGCACGTCGGCTACGGCACGCGCGCGCACCTCGAAGCGCTGCGCGCACACGGAGCCTGCCCCATCCACCGGCGCAGCTTTCGCGGCGTGCTTCCCGCCGGATGAGCCTCTGGGGTAAACTCGCGCGCGTTAATCTCCCTCCTCAAAACAGAACGCCAGAACGCACGGGAGCAACTGAACCGCTTGCACATCGCGATTGACGCGCACTCGGTCGGCACGGGGTTGGCCGGCAATGAGACTTACATCACAAATTTGATCGAAGCGTTGGCCGCGCTCGACACGGCTCATCGTTACACGCTCTATGTGACGAAGCGCGCGGCGTTGGAACGTTTCGCCGCTCGCTGGCCGCACGTCTCCGTGCGCCGCACGCTGCCGCACACGCCCTTCGTGCGCATCCCGCTCACCTTCCCGGTCGAGTTGCGACGCCGCCCCGTCGATCTGTTGCACGTACAGTTCACCGCGCCGCCCTTCGCGCCCTGTCCCGTCGTCTCGACCATACACGATCTCGCCTTCGAGCATTTGCCGGAGACTTTCAATCGCCGGAGTTGGATGCAACTGCGACTCACCGTGCGACGCACGGCGCGCACCGCCGCGCACATCATCACGCCTTCCGAGTTTTCGCGCCGCGATCTGATCGAGACTTACAACGTCGCGCCGGAGCGTGTCAGCGTCACGCTCGAAGCCGCCGCGCCGCATTTTCGTCCCGCGTCCGCCGAAGCGATTACTGCCGTGAAAAGAAGGTACGGCATCAATGGCGACTACGTGCTCGCGGTCGGTTCGATTCAGCCGCGCAAGAATCTCGTCAGGCTCGTGCGCGCTTACTCGGACTTGCGCCGCTCGCGTTCCCAAGCTAAGCTGCCACGACTCGTTTTAGTGGGTAAACGCGCGTGGCTTTATGGCGAAACGCTGCGCGCCGTCGAGCAATCCGGCACCGGTCAGGATGTGATCTTTACAGGCTACGTGCCCGAGCGAGACTTGCCCGCGCTCTACACGGGCGCGCTCTGCTTCGTCTATCCTTCTTACTTTGAGGGGTTCGGGTTGCCGCCGCTCGAAGCCATGAGTTGCGGCGCGCCCGTCATCGCGGGCGACCGGACGAGTTTGCCGGAAGTGGTCGGCGACGCGGGGCTGCTCGTCAACCCTTTTGACACGGACGCCATCGGCGAGAGCCTGGCACGCCTCATCGACGACGAAGAGCTACGCACGCGTCTCCGCCAGCGCGGGCTGGAGCGCGCCGCACTCTTCGACTGGCGCGACACCGCGCGCCGGACTTTGCAGGTTTACGAACAAGCGACAGGAGGAAAGCAAAGTGATGAGTGATGAGTGATAGGAGTGATGAGTCGAAGCAAATCTCTTTTGTCTTTGACTCATCACTCATCACTCATCACTCATCACTTTCCACTTGCGGCGATGCGGATAGCGATTCTAGGAACACGGGGCGTGCCCGCGAGCTACGGGGGCTTTGAGACTTTCGCCGAACAACTCTCGACGCGGCTCGTCGCGCGCGGTCATCACGTCACAGTCTATTGTCGTTCGCACTACGTCTCTCCGCGTCAACTCGAATACCGTGGCGTCCACCTGAAAGTTCTCCCCACCTTCCGGCATAAATATTTCGACACCATCGTCCACGCCTTTCTCTCCGCGCTCCACTCGACGACGAAGCGTTACGACGCCGCGCTCATCTGCAACGCCGCCAACGCGCCCTTCGCTCCCATCGTCCGCCTCGGCGGCACGCCCGTCGCCATCAACGTGGACGGACTCGAACACAAACGCCGCAAGTGGAACTGGCTCGCGCGCCGTTACTACCTGCTCGCCGAACGGCTCTCGACCGTTCTGCCGAACGAGACTGTGACCGATGCGCGCGTGATTCAAGACTATTACATGGCGCAATACAATCATCCGACGACGATGATCGCCTACGGCGCGGAGGTGGCGCGCATTCCAGACCGCATGGCCGTGCGCCGCTGGGGGGTGGAGCCGAACCGCTACGTGCTCTACGTCTCGCGCCTTGAGCCGGAGAACAACGCGCGGCTCGTCATCGAAGCCTTCAAGCGCGTGCGCACTTCGCACAAACTCGTCATCGTCGGCGATGCGCCCTACGCGCACGAGTACATCGAAGAGTTGCGCGCCAGCGCGCGGCGCGACCGTCGCATCGTCTTCACCAGTTTCGTCTTCGGCGATGCCTACCGCGCCCTGCAACAGAATGCTTATTGCTACGTCCACGCCACCGAAGTCGGCGGCACGCATCCCGCGCTGCTCGAAGCGATGGGCTACGGCAACTGCGTCCTGACGCTTGCCACGCCAGAAAACATAGAAGCCGTCGGCGAAGCGGCCATCCCCTACAGCGACGAAAAAGACCTCGAAGAGAAACTCCAACGCGTCCTGCGCGACGGCTCGCTCGTCAACTCTTATCGCCAGCGCGCGCAGAAGCGCGTGAGCGAACATTACGACTGGGAGCGCATCGTTGACCTGTACGAAAATTTGTTCGCGCGCATGGCCGGACAGCGCGAACCGCATCGCGCCGTGGCCGAATTGGTCGAGGCGGAGTCGAACAAAGAAGCCGTGCCGAGGTAGAACAATCGTGCAGGCGTCATGCCGCGCGTGCGCGGGGAGACGGAGCCGGAGTTAAACAGAGAAAGGGCGCGCTGACGATCCGTTAGCGCGCCCTTTGGCCTGTTACTCGCCCCCTCTGAGTTTGAAGGGCTACTTCTCCGGGGTCGTCGCTTTGCCGTCCAGACCGCGCGCTTCGACTTTGCCGAGGTTGAGTTTCAATAACTCCGGCTCGATCTTGCTGCGGTCGCCCACGGCGACGATGACCATTGATTCCGGGAGCAGGTATTTCCCGGCCACGCGCCGCACGTCGGCGACGGTGACGGCGTCAATCCTGCCCGGCAGCGTGCTGTAATAGTCGAGCGGAAGATTGTAGATGAAAAGCTGTCCGATGGTGGCCGCCGCCTGCCCGGTCGTCTCGAAGAGTCCCGGCAGCGAGCGTGCGAAAGAGTCTTTCGCGATCTTCAACTCTTCCGCGCTCACGTCCGTCGTACGCATCCGCTCGAACTCGTTGAAAATCTCGCGCACCGCCGGGGCTGTCACATCCGTGCGGACGCTCGTGGCCGTGAAGAAGGGGCCGGGACCACGCCGGAACTGAAAGACCGAACCCGCGCCGTAAGTGTAGCCGTTCTTCTCGCGCAGGTTCATGTTGATGCGGCTGGAGAAGAGGCCGCCGAGTCCCGTGTTCATCACTTCGATGGGCACGTAGTCGGGGTTGGCGCGCGGTACGCCGACCATCCCGATGCGCAAGGCCGTCTGCGGCGCGCCCGGTTTGTCCACGAGCAGGATGCGACGCGCTGCGCCGGTGCGCACTTCGGGACGCGTCACCGTCCCGGCCTTGCCCGCCCACTTGCCGAAATGCTTTTCGGCCAGCGCGCGCAGTTCGCTCTCGTTGAGATCGCCCGCGACGACGAGCGCGGCGTTCTCCGGCACGTAGCCCGCCTGCCAGAACTTCGCCATCTCTTCGCGCGTGATGGCTTTGATTGACTCCTCCGTGCCGAGTTCCGTGAAGCCGTAAGGGTGGCTCGTTCCGTAGACTTCGCTGTTGAAGACTTTGCTGGCGAGCACGTTCGGGTTGTCGCGCTGTTGGAGGACTTGGGTGAGGCGCGTGTTGCGCACGCGGTCGAGTTCCTTCGCGGCGAAGGCGGGTTGGAGCGCAACGTCTGCGACGAGTTCGAGCGCGGCGTCGGCGTTCTTCTTCAAGGTGCGGACGCTCACCGTCGAGGCGTCGCTCGAAGAACCTGTGCCGAGCGTTGCGCCGATGGCCGCCACGTCTTCGGCGATCTGCAAGGTCGAACGCTTGTTCGTGCCTTCGTCGAGCATGTCCGCCGTGAACGAAGCGAGGCCGGGCTTATCCGCCGGGTTCGCTTCGCTGCCGCTCAGGACGACGAGGTTGGCCGCGACGACCGGCAGATTGTGTTGCTCTACGAGCAGCACCGTGAGGCCGTTCGCGAGTTTGAAGGATTTGG
>DASWNS010000044.1:0-5324 GCA_036399115.1 Pyrinomonadaceae bacterium
GGCTACTCGGCGAAGTTTCGCAAGCGTCTGAAAGTGGGCGAGATGAGCGAGCGCGGAGTGCTGTGGGCGACGCGCAGCGGGCGCGCGGGCTTTATCGCGCGGGGCATCGTCTTCCTCATCGTCGGCGGCTTCCTCATACAGGCCGCGTGGTACTACGACTCCTCGAAAGCGAAAGGCTTAGACGGCGCGCTCCAAAACCTCATCCAACAACCCTTCGGACCATGGCTGCTCGGAGCCGTCGCCCTCGGCCTCATCGCCTACGGCCTCTACATGCTCGTCGAAGCACGCTACCGGCGCATCGCAGGCTCTTGAAGATTCTGCAATCAGTAGTCGCGCAACTGTTGACGATAGGCGTCGAAGTTGCGGCGCATCTCCGGGAGACTGTCGCCGCCGAACTTTTCGCGCATCGCTTGTGCGAGCACGAGCGCGACCATCGCTTCGCCGATGACGCCCGCCGCCGGAACCGCCGTCACGTCCGAACGCTCGAAGGCGGCGGCCTCTTCCTCCTTCGTGTCTATGTCAACCGAGCGTAGCGCGCGCCTGAGCGTCGAGATCGGCTTGAGATGGCCGCGCACGCGCAACTCCTCGCCGTTCGTGATGCCGCCCTCTAAGCCGCCCGCGCGGTTCGTCGGGCGCGTGAACCTGCGCGACTCCCGCTCATAACCGATCTCGTCATGCACCTCCGACCCCGCGAGCGCGCTCGCCTCCACACCCGCCCCGATGGCGACCGCCTTCACCGCCGGAATAGACATCAACGCCTGCGCCAGACGCCCATCCAACTTCTCATCCCAGGACGTGTGCGCGCCTAATCCGGCGACCACGCCGCGCGCCACCACTTCAAAGACGCCGCCGAGCGTGTCGCCCTCCCGCCGCTTCTCGTCAATCAACTCGACCATCCTCGCCTGCGCTTCCCCATCGCCGCAACGCAGCGGAGCGTCGTCCGCGATAGCAGCGATCTCATCCCACTTCAATTCGAGCGGTTGCACCGGCACGCCGCCGAGTTGCACGACGTGGCTCAATATCTCCAACTCGAAATTAGCGAGCAATAATTTCGCGAGCGCGCCGCAGGCCACGCGCGCCGCCGTCTCGCGCGCCGACGCACGCTCCAGTATGTCTCGCAGGTCGCGCGTGCCGTACTTCAAACCGCCCGCGAGGTCTGCGTGTCCGGGGCGCGGGCGCTTCACCCGCCGCGACTTCTCCGGCGCGCTCTCTGCTTCACGCACCTCTGCCGACATCACCTCCGTCCAGTTCTTCCAATCCTTGTTCTCGACGAGCATTGCGACGGGCGAACCGAGCGTCAGCCCGTGACGCACCCCGCTCAAAATCTCCACCCGGTCTTGCTCGATCTTCATCCGCCCGCCCCGCCCGTAGCCCCACTGCCGCCGCTCCATCTCACGATTGATCGACTCGACTTCCACACGCACGCCCGCAGGCAGACCTTCGACTATCGCCACCAGCGCGCGCCCATGAGACTCTCCGGCAGTAGTGAAACGAAACATAAGAGAACAGTGACCAGTGACGGGTGACAAGTGACGAGTGACGAGCAAGCACCGGCTAAAAGTGTCGCCATCGTTTACGACTATCGTGTAAGTGACAAGTAACGAGCAACAAGTAATGAGCAACGAGTAATGAACATGAAGTAACGACCGGGCAGGGACGATATTTTAACTTGTCAATCGTCGCCCGTCACGGTTCTCTTAACTCGTCACCCGTCCCTGTGTTCTTAACTCATCACTTGTCACTCGTCACTTGTCACTGCTCTAAAAACTCTTCCGCGAACATGTTGCCGCGACCGAGAATGCAGGCGGGGTCGAAGGCGCGTTTGAGGGCGGCCATCTGGCGCAAGTGCTCCTCGCCGTAGAGCGTGCGCAGGTAGTCGCGCTTGATCTTGCCGACGCCATGCTCCGCCGAGATCGTGCCGCCGGTGCGGACGGCGCGCTCGATAAACCGTCTGTAAATCTCGCGCGCTGTCGCAGCCTGCGCGTCGTCGCGCGGCAGGATGTTGACGTGGACGTGATTGTCGCCGATGTGGCCGAAGATGACGTATGACAGGCGGCTGGCGCGCAGAGTCTCCTGGTAGAAACCGAGCATCGCCGGAAACGCTTCGTCGGGCACGGACATATCCGTCGAGACTTTGCGCTGGCCGTGGCGCGCGAGCCATTCGTTGACGAGCAGCGGCAGCGCGTGGCGAAACTCGCGCAGGCGCGCGCCGTCGCGTTCGTTCGCAGCGAACCATGAAGCATCGAGCGCGGCTTCGTGTCGTTCGAGGAGCGCGAGCCACGCGTCCATCAAGCGTTCTTCCGTGTGCTCTTTCGTCTCCTGCTCGAAGAAGATCGCGCCCGCAGCATCCCTGGGGATGAGCGGGAATTTTTCGCGCAGGAAGTTCAGGGCTTCGGCGTCGAAGAACTCAAGCGCGCGTGCGTCCAACTCGCCTTCGAGATTTCCGGCGCGCGTGTCGAGCGACGCCGCGCGCGCTGCGCGAACAAAGGCGAGCAATTTTTCTTCTTCACGGAAGAAGACCACGCCGCCGAGCACGCCCTCCGGCCTCGACAGCAACGCGGCCTCGATTTCACAGACGACGCCGAGCGTGCCTTCGCTCCCGATGAAGAGATCAATCGCGTCCATGCCCTGTGCGACGTAATAACCGGCGGCATGTTTTCGCGTCTGCGGCATGCGGTAGGCGGGCAGACGCGCTTCGATGTTGCGCCCGTCGCCGAGCGGGATGCGGAGTCGCCCTTCGTTTGCGAAGAGTTCTCCGCGCGAGAGGTTGAGCACGTCGCCCGTCGCAAGCGCGACCCGCAGGCGGCGTATGTAACGACGCGTCGCCCCATACTTGAAGGTACGCGCGCCGGAACTGTTCGTCGCCACGGTCGCGCCGAGATAACAACTGCGCTCGGTCGGGTCGGGCGGGTAGAGCAGCCCGCGCGCTTCGACGGCGCGTTGAAAATCCGCGAGCGCGACGCCCGCCTCTGCGCTGGCCTCCCCCCCGTTCGCGCCCGGCACGATCTCGCCGATGCGATTCAACTTATCCGTCGCCAACACGATGCCGCCGAACGGCACGCGACCGCCCACGACGCCCGTACCCGCGCCCGACACCGTGACCGGAACGCGCTCGCGCGAAGCGGCGGCCAACATCACGGCGACTTCCTCCGTCGTCTCCGGAAACACGACGCGCGCCGCGTGCCCGCCCGCGAGATTGCTCGCGTCGGCGAGATAGGATTGCACCTCGTCGGGCTTAAACTTTTCCAGCATCCTTATCTCAACATGTGTCTGACGACGAGAAAAATAAGGTCTCGCAGAATGAATGCGGGAATCACCACGAGCCACAGAACGAGAGCGATGTTCTTATTGCGCTTCGCTTTCCGGTAATCAGGGTCGGTCGTGTTCAGGTTGTTGAACCTCAGGTGCCAGCGGACGAGCATCACGGGCAACACGAAAAAGATAATGACCGCGCCGATAAAGACGCAAGCCCCAAACGGCAGCAGGCTGATCGCCAGCAGAGTCCAGAGCGCAACAGCGGTGCTCTTCAAGTAGCTCGCGTCGCTGTACGCCTGATTAACTTTGCCCTGCACCTCCGCAGCAAACTGCGCCACGCCTTTATCAATCGGTGCGCCGCAATATTTACATTGTTCCGCCCTGTCGTTGATGATCTCTTTGCAACTCGGACAGGGGAAACTCAGTGTCTGCTCGAACATGTGTGCCTCCGAATAATTGTGAGGATGTAACCGGACGCGGGCGATGAAGAGAGACTCCATTAAACGCGATCACGTCATTGTCAGTTCGCGCTCGCGTAGATACTTGATGCGGTCGCGGAGTTCGGCGGCGCGTTCAAACTCCATCGCTTTGGCGGCGTGGCGCATCTCGGCTTCGAGGCGCGCGATGGTGCCGTCGATCTTGTCGCGCGAGTACTCTTCGAAGGCTTCGAGTTCGAGCGGCACTTTGAAGTAGTCGGCCTCGTAGGCGGTGACGAGCGTGGCTTCGATGGGCTTGATGATGGTTTGCGGCGTGATGCCGTGTTCCTCGTTGTACGCCTCTTGAATCGTGCGGCGGCGACTCGTCTCGTCAATGGCGCGCTTCATGGAATCGGTGATGCGGTCGGCGTAGAGAATGGCCGTGCCCGAAGAGTGGCGCGCGGCGCGCCCGATGGTCTGGATGAGCGATGACTCGGAGCGGAGGAAGCCCTCCTTGTCCGCGTCGAGGATGGCGACGAGCGAGACTTCGGGCAAGTCCAGACCTTCGCGCAGGAGGTTGATGCCGACGAGCACGTCGAACTCGCCGCGCCGCAGGTCGCGCAGAATCTTGATGCGTTCGAGCGTCTCGATGTCCGAGTGGAGATAGCGGACTTTCACGCCGACCTCCGTGAAGTATTCGGTCAAATCCTCCGCCATCTTTTTCGTGAGCGTGGTGACGAGCACGCGCTCGTTGCGCTCGGCGCGCACGCGGCACTCTTCCAGTAGATCGTCGATCTGTCCTTTGACGGGGCGGACGATGACTAGCGGGTCGGTCAAGCCGGTCGGGCGGATGATCTGCTCGACCACTTCGCCGCCGGACTTCGTCAACTCATAAGGCCCCGGCGTGGCCGAGACGTAGATCACCTGTCCGATGCGTTCGTTGAACTCGTCGAAATTGAGCGGGCGGTTGTCGAGCGCGGAAGGCAGGCGAAAGCCGTACTCGACGAGCGTGCGCTTGCGCGACTGGTCGCCGTTGAACATGCCGCGCACCTGCGGGACGGTCTGGTGCGATTCGTCTATGACGACCATCGTGTCGCGCGGCAGGTAATCAAGGAGCGTCGGCGGTGGGTCGCCGGGATTTTTCCCGGTCAGGTGGCGCGAATAGTTTTCGATGCCGCGACAGAAACCCATCTCCTTGATCATCTCAAGGTCGTACATGGTGCGCTGGTGGAGGCGTTGCGCCTCGACGAGTTTGCCTTCCTGTATGAGCTTCGGCTCCCACCAGTCCAACTCTTCGCGGATGGTCTTGATGGCGCGCTTGATGGTCGGCTTCGACATCACGTAGTGCGTCTTCGGATAGATGGGCAGGCGCGTCGTGTGCTTGTGCAGGACTTCGCCGAGCAAAGGGTCGATGGTCGAGATGGTGTCGATCTCGTCGCCCCAGAGTTCGATGCGGTAGGCTTGCTCCTGATAACTCGGGAAGATCTCCACGATGTCGCCGCGCACGCGGAAACTCCCGCGCCCGAACTCTATATCGGAACGTTCGTATTGCAGCTCGACCAGTTTTTGCACGAGCGCGTCGCGCGCCATCTTCATGCCCGGCTCGACGAAGAGCAGCATGTTGTAATAAGCGTCAGGGTCGCCGAGGCCGTA
>DASWNS010000045.1:0-3053 GCA_036399115.1 Pyrinomonadaceae bacterium
CCCTCATCCATGGTCGCCGGTTTGCGCTTCTTCTCTTTGCGGCGCGCGACAATTTTATCCTCGTCGAGTTTGCCCAACAGGGCTTGCGGCACCAGGCGTATGTCTGCGCCGCACGCACGGCAAAACTTCGCGTCGTCTAAATTTTGCACCGCACATCGCGGACAGTACATGCGCGTCCTCCTCCTCCGGGGAAAGTCAGGTGACAGGGCAAGGGGAAAAGGGAGCGGACGAAGCGAAACGCACCTTTCGACGGGCGGAACAGGTCAATCTCTTTCTTAACCTTTACCCGCTAGCCCTCTCCCTTTCAACTGACTTCTCTACCCTGCTTCCGTTGCCTCGTCGCCGTCTCGCCCCTCTTCATACGTCGCGGGACGCGCGAGGGTTCGTTGTCGCACCGCTTCGTAGAGCACAACGGCGGCGGCGACCGAGACGTTGAGCGACGAAATGCGCCCGTGCAAGGGGATACTGACGAGCGCATCGCAGCGTTCGCGCACGAGGCGACGCAAGCCCGCGCCCTCGCCGCCGAAGAGGAGCGCGCACGGTTGCGTCCAATCCCAATCGGTGTAGGCGATGTTGGCCTCGGCGTCAGTCCCGACCGTCCAGATGCCGCGCTCCTTGAACTCTTCGACGAGCCGCGCGATGTTCGTCGCACGCGCGACGGGCAGGTATTCGAGCGCGCCCGCGCTGGCCTTCGCCACCGTCTCCGTCAAACCGACGGCGCGGCGTTCGGGCACGAACAGGCCGTGGACGCCCGCGCATTCAGCCGTGCGAATGATCGCGCCCAGATTGCGCGGGTCTTCCACGCCGTCGAGCACAACGGCGAGCGGCGGGTCGCCTGTGCCGACGCGCGCCGTCAGCGCGTCCAACAGTTCATCCGCTTCCGCGTAAGCGACGGCGGCGACATGCGCGACCACGCCTTGATGATTCGCGCCCACCGCCGCCATCCGCTGCAACTCCGCGCGCGGCGCACGCCTGACGGGCACACGAAACTCACGCGCCAGTTCAAACAACTGCGCGAAGCGCGCCCCGCCCGCGCCCTCCGCAATCGTGATCCGCTCGATGCGCCGGTGACCCGCGCGCAAGGCTTCGAGCACGGGCGACACGCCGTAGAGATGCGACTCGTCGGGCGCGCTCTCCACACGTTTTGCCGGAGCCTCCCGCGTCTCATTCGCGCCGCTCGTTCTAACTTCATGGCGTCGCTCGTGCGTGCCGACTTCGTTGCGCCGCACCTCATTCCGGTGCTCGCCCGCGCGGACTTCATCGCGGCGCACGCCGTTCCGGTTCGCTTCGGGGCGGCGCGGCGCGTCTCCGTCGCGCTTCTCTTCGACGCGCGGTTCGCGTCGCTCGCGCCCGTCGTCGCGTGCGCGGGTCGAGAGCGGCTTCGATTTATGCTTGCGAAAATTTTTCATGTGAGCGTCGAGAGTGAGCGCAGGCGAAAGTAGTGCAAGAGTCGCCCGTAGCGCGTGAACTGCGTCTCATTCGTCACGCTCGTCACGGCTTCTGCATTATAGCGGCCTGGGCGTACGCGCTTGAGGCTTCCCGCCTCCGTCTGCTCCGCGAGCGGCCACGCGAACTTCAATAAGGCGCGCACGCTCCGGTAAGAATCATCGAAGTCGGCGGCGGTCGCGCGCACGCGCAGCGTCTCCGCGAGTCGTTTAAAATTCTCCGCCGCCGTCAGACACTTCTCCGCGCCGAGACACGTATAATCAAAATTCTCCGCCATGATGCGCCAGTTGACGACAGACCCCTTGAAGTAGAGATCGAGCGCACTCTCATCCGTCTGAAACTCGCGCGTCTCGACCACTTCCGCCTCCGCGCGACGCCCGCCGCGCCGCTCCTCCACTTCGATCCGCTTCCGTGCGATGCGCCCCGCCACGATCAACGCCACCTCCGGCCATTCGACGCGCTCCGCCTCGCTCTCCGCGCTGCTCCAACCCGTGAGCGCGTCCGCGCCGATCTCAAGCCTGCGAATCCGCTTCGGCGCGTGCGTCTCGACGCCCAACTCTTCATCCGCCACCGTCTCGACCCGGCAGCCGAGCGCGCGAACTCTTCTCTCCACCAGCGACGCCTCATCGCGCGCAGCCACGCGCGCCAGAGGCAAATACACGCCCGCCCTCAACATCTCGCGCAACTGCCCCGTCTCCACACGCAGGAACGCAGCCGCCTCCGACAACTTATCCACACTCAACTCATCCGCCGCCCCCTGCGGCACGAGCACGACGTTGAACCCCTGCTCCCACGCCTCCAGAGCCTTCAACACCGGACGACGCAGATCATTCTCGGCATCGCCCACCGGCAACACCGCCCCGCAATACAGACAATTCATACGCGTCGGCGGATTAGCACGCACGCACGCCTCGCACGCCACCATCTCCCCCGGCGCAAACGCCCGCGCCATCAACGGCGCGCCCGCGTCATCATCCATCAACGGCAGTTCATCATCTTCCTTCGCCAAGTCTTTTGCTCCTGTCCCTCGATTATACGTCCCGCCCCCCGCTTTGCAATCACCATTCAAAGGCAAACTTCAAACCAGCCACGTAGAGCGCAGGAAATGGAAGCAACACGAGGAGGAGGAACTTAAGGGCTTCCCGCGAAAGTGTAGGCTGTGGTCGGTTGCGCCATAGAATCTTGCGCGGGATAAAATATCCGCCCTGCCTCATCATCCCACCCGCGATGCAGTATAATCGCGGCGCGTCTTGATTTATCAACTGCTTTGAGAGCGTCATTCACCAGCGAATTTAGAGCGTCGGATTTTTATGCTGCAAACCTGCCTGGGGAAACTTTGTCATGCGCGTCGGGTCAACTTTCGTTTCGCGCTCGTCGTGTCGCTCGTCTCTCTGGCGTGCGCGTCGTCATCGTGCGCGGGTGCGCGCGACCCGGACACCGGGCGACCGCGTGCGAACGAGCCGCCCTATCCGGTTGTGCTCGCCGCGAATGCGGAACGGCGCGAGCAGGCGTTGGCGGGTTGGGCTGCGCTGGCGCGCGACAATAATTTGCAGAACGAACCGCCGCCGCAGTTGCAGCCCGTCACGGCGACGATCAGCGCGCTGCCA
>DASWNS010000046.1:0-6236 GCA_036399115.1 Pyrinomonadaceae bacterium
GCATTCGGGTTTGGGCACGGCGGCGGAACGCGCCTGGACTGATCGCAGCAAAGCGCCGGGCAACGAAGTCGTGCGCTTGCGACGCGTGCGCGTCCACGCCGCCGACGGGCAGACGGCGGAGGCGATAGACATTCGGCAGCCGGTCGGGCTGGAGATGGAATTCGAAGTCTTGCAGGCAGGCCACGTGCTCGTGCCGAACTTCGGCCTGTACAACGAAGAAGGCGTGCTGCTCTTCATCGCCGTCGATTCCGACCCGGCGTGGCGCGGTAAAGAGCGCACGGTCGGGCGGCATACGAGCACCGCTTGGATTCCCGGAAATTTTTTCGCCGAGGGCAGCCTGACGGTCAATGCGGCGTTGAGCACGTTCGATCCCGTCTACGTCCACGCCAGCGAGACGGAGGCCGTGGCCTTTCAGGTCGTGGACAGCATGGACGGCGATTCGGCGCGCGGCGGGTTCGCGGGCGTGATGCCCGGCGTGATCAGGCCGCTGCTGCGTTGGGAGAATAAGTTCAGCGGGGACGAAGCGTTCGCGCCGGAGATGTCTCCGGCGACGACGACGGCGCATCTCTCGTAAACGCACGCGTGCGACGACCGGGCGGCGCGAGTTTATAAGTTTACAAGGACACATGTTTTCAAACGTCATATCGCGCATCGGGTATAAGATCGGCTTGACGCCTTTTAACGTGCATTTGCTGCGCGGCTTGAAGCGGCCTGAATGGCTCTATCGCAATCGCAAGAGCATCCCGTTTCAGCCGCTCTACTTTGCGCCCGTCGCCGCCGTCACGCCGGAAGATGTCGCCCTCTGTGAACGCCTGATCGCGGCCTACCGGAAGGCGACCGGCGTGGAGCGCACGGGCGCGGTCAGCGAAATCTGGACGACGATGTTGACGCGTTACGGGAAGTTGCAGAAGGCTCTGGACGAAGGACGCCCCGAAAATCTGGCGCAGACTTTATCCACCATGTTCAGAGAGGCGTTTCTGTTCGGCATCAGCACGGCTGATACCTACCCCGGCAGCCAGACGCGTATCGGAGCGCGCATCTGGTCGCAGCGGTGTCTGGAAGACCTCGTCTCGCTGGCCGAGTACGTGGGCGCGGTCAGAACGGAATGTCTCGAACAGGGCGAACTCGGTTGGGCTTTCAAGGACGGAGCGGAAGCGTTGGTCGCAAAGATCGAGCGCGCCATCGGCACGCCCGTCAACTTCCCGGCTATCGGTGCGCCTTACGGCATCAGGATCGGCGATGCTCTGATCACCTTCGAGACGCCCGAGCACATTTATGTCGCGACGAGGATTAACGAAGCGATCAACGCTTACGTGGAGGAGTCGCGCCGGGGCGCGCCGCACATCGTCGAGATCGGCGCGGGCTTCGGCGGCACGGCGCACTGGCTGTTGAAACTCAGGCGCGACGTGGCGAGCTACACGATCATCGATCTGCCGCTCATCAACGTCTTGCAGGGATATTTTTTAGCCAAAGCGTTCGGCGCGGCAAACGTCTCTCTCTACGGAGAAGAGGGCGACGCTCGCAGGGATGCGACCGTCGCAGCAGGCGCGGCCACGGGAACGTTCATCAACGTGCGACCGGATCATTCGCTGAACTCTGTGGGCGGCGCGGGAGTTGACGTGCTCGTCAACGAAAACAGTATGCCGGAGATGCCGCAACACGTGGTGGAGAATTATCTGGCGTGGGCGAAGCGGCGGGTCAGCGGCATCTTCTACAGTTATAATCACGAAGCGTATTCGCCTTTCGATAATGTGCCGCAGGTGTTGGTGCCGGAAGTGCTGGCGGGCGTGGGCGGTTTCAAACGCTTGTCCAGAAATTATTCGTGGGTGCGGCGCGGGTATGTGGAGGAAGTTTACGCGCGCGACCATCAGGATTGATCAAGCCGCGTTCGGGTCTTAACGGGCGAGGGAGAGGAAGAGAGATGCTTAATATTCGGGGTCAACTACACAACACTAAAAAATGGCTCACGCGCCGGACGCAACTCGGCAAACTCGATACCATCGAAGCTATCAAAGCGCGCCACGCCGACGAGTTCGTGCGCCTGCGCGACATGATCCGCGCCTCCGGCACGGACAGCCTCTCGCACTTCGGCAGCAGCTACACGCACGAAGGCGGCCTCTGCCTGCAACAGAACCCGGACGAGTTTGCCTCGCTCATTCTGATCCTCAAAGAGCGGCAGCCCTACGCGAGTTATATGGAGATCGGTTCGGCGTCGGGCGGCGCGTGCCTCATTCTCCAGCGCGAGGTCGGGTTCGAGCGCGTGATGAGTCTCGACAACGGCGAGCACCCGCGCGCCGTCGAGCAGAAGAAAAATTTCAGCCAGATTCCCAACTTCCGGCAGTTTCTCGGCGATAGCCATTCGGCGGAGGCGCGCGCTTATTTGCAGCAGAACGTGGAAGGCAAACTGGACGTGGCCTTCATCGACGGCGACCACAGCTACGAGGGCGTCTGGCAGGACATCGAACTGACGCTGCCCTTCTGTCGTCCGGGCACGCTCATCATCCTGCACGACACGGTGGCCTGCGACGGCGTGGAGCGCGCGTGGCTCAGGTGCGTGCGCGAGGGGCGCATCAAACCCGTCGCGGAGTATATCGGCGAAGTCAGGCCGCTCGGCATCGGCGTCGGGACGGTGATCTGAAGGACGGGGCGTAAGCGATGAAAGTTGTGATACTGGCAGGGGGCTTGGGCACGCGCCTCGCCGAAGAGACGGAGGTGAAGCCGAAGCCGATGGTCGAGATTGGCGGGCGGCCTATTCTCTGGCACATCGTCAAACACTACGCGCACTACGGCTTCAAAGAGTTCTTCATCGCGCTCGGCTACAAGGGCGAGTTGATCAAGCGTTACTTCGTAGACTACTGCAACCTCAACGGCAGCATGACGCTCGACATGGCGAGCGGAAAGATAGACGCGCACGACAAAGATTGCGAAGACTGGATTCTGCACCTCAAGAACACCGGGCAGGCGACGAGCACGGGCGGGCGCGTCAAGCGTCTCGAACCGTGGCTCAAAGACGCCACCTTCATGCTCACTTACGGCGACGGCGTGTGCGACATCGACTTGCAGGAGTTGCTGCGCTTCCATCGCGCGCACGGCAAACTGGCGACCGTTACCGCCGTGCGCCCGCCCGCGCGCTTCGGCGGCCTCGTCTTCGACGGCGATCTCGTCTCCGACTTCACGGAGAAGCCGCAGATCGGAGAAGGCTGGATCAACGGCGGCTTCATGGTGCTCGAACCGGGCATCTTCGATTATCTGAGCGGCGACGAGAGCGTGCTCGAAGCCGACGCGCTCGAACAACTTGCCGCCGACCGTCAACTCGCCGCTTATCGCCACGAGCAGTTCTGGCAATGCATGGACACGCTGCGCGATAAACGCCTGTTGGAAAACCTCTGGCACGAAGGGCGCGCGCCGTGGAAAGTCTGGGAGTAGACGCGAGCGGAAACCTATGCGGGAAAAGTTAATGAGAGAGAGCGAGCGGATGTCGAAAAGCGAATGGTAGAACGTAGCATGACAGGTAATGGCAGCGGCGGCTTCTGGCTGGATCGCCCGACGCTGGTGACGGGCGCGACCGGCCTCATCGGCGGCTGGCTCGTGCGTCGTCTGCTGGAAGCGGGCGCAGACGTGGTGTGCCTCGTGCGCGACACGGTTCCGCAGAGCGAGTTTGTGCGCGCCGGACTCGACGCGCGCGTCAAGACTGTGCGCGGCGCGGTCGAAGATCAGGAGTTGATGGAGCGCACGCTCGGCGAGTATGAAGTTGACACGGTCATCCACCTCGCGGCGCAAACCATTGTCGGCATCGCCAACCGCAATCCGGTTTCGACCTTTGAAGCCAACATCGCCGGGACGTGGTCGCTGCTGGAAGCGGCGCGCAGGAGTCCCACGGTGAAGGGGATCGTCGTCGCCTCGTCCGACAAAGCCTACGGCGACCACGAAATTCTGCCCTACAGCGAAGACGCGCCTTTGCAGGGGCGACACCCTTACGACGTGAGCAAGTCGTGCGCCGACCTGATCGCGCAGATGTACGGCTACACCTACAAACTCCCCGTGGCGATCACGCGCTGCGGCAACTTCTACGGCGGCGGCGACCTCAACTGGAATCGCATCGTGCCCGGCACGATCCGCTCCGTCCTGCGCGGGCAACGTCCCGTCATACGCTCCGACGGCCAGTTCATACGCGACTACTTCTACGCCGAAGACGGCGCGCTGGCGAACATGACGCTCGCCGAAAAGTTGGCCGCCAATCCAGACCTGCGCGGCCACGCCTTCAACTTCTCGAACGAGATTCAGGTGACCGTGCTCGAACTCGTCAGGCGCATCCTCGCCCTGATGAATTCCACGCTCGAACCCGAAGTGCGCAACGAAGCGACGAACGAAATTCGCCATCAATATTTGAGCGCGGCGAAAGCGCGCGAGATGCTCGACTGGCAACCGCGCTACACGCTCGACGAAGGACTCGGGCGCACGATTGAGTGGTACAAAAAATTTCTGGAGGTGGCAGAGTGAACGCGAAAGAAGCCCTGCCGCCCTGTCGCGCCTGCGCCGCGCCCGCGCTCGAACTGATCCTCTCGCTCGGCCACACGCCGCTTGCGAACGCCCTGCTCACCGCCGAACAACTGCGCGAACCGGAAGCGACCTACCCGCTCGATCTAGCCTTCTGCCCCGCCTGCACGCTCGTGCAGATCACGGAGACGGTGCCGCCCGAACAGTTGTTCCGCGAATACTTTTATCTCTCGTCCTTCTCCGACACGATGCTCAGGCACGCCTCCGAGTTGACCGCGCGGCTCATCGGCGAGCGCGGGCTTGGGGCGGCGAGTCTCGCCGTGGAAGTGGCGAGCAACGACGGTTATCTCTTGCAGTATTACAAGGGCGCGGGCGTGCCCGTTCTCGGCATCGAACCGGCGGCCAACATCGCGCGCATCGCCACGGAAGAGCGCGGCATCCCCACCGTCTGCGAGTTTTTCGGCGAAGAGTTGGCCGCGAAACTGGCGGGACAGGGAGAGCGCGCCGATGTCATTCACGCCAACAACGTGCTGGCGCACGTCGCCGATTTGAACGGGTTCGTGCGCGGGTTGGAGTTGTTGTTGAAGGACGACGGCGTCGCCGTCATCGAAGTGCCTTACGTGAAGGAGATGATCGACCACCGCGAATTCGACACCATCTATCACGAGCATCTCTGCTACTTTTCGCTGACCGCCCTCGAACGCCTCTTCCGCCGCCACCACCTGCGCATCGAGGACGTTGAACTGCTGCCGCTGCACGGCGGCTCGCTCCTCATTATCGCGGGCAAGGAGCGCGGCGCGGGCGTCGTCTCGGAGCGCGTCACGCGGATGCTGGCGGAAGAGGCCGCGTGGGGCGTCGGGCGTTTGGAGTTCTATCGCGGCTTCGGGCAGGGCGTGGCGCGCCTGCGCGATGAACTGCTCGCGCTGCTGAACTCGTTGAAGGCGGAGGGCAAACGCATCGCCGTCTATGGCGCGTCGGCGAAGGGCAGCACCCTGCTCAACTACTTTCGTCTGGGGCGCGAAACGCTCGACTTCGTCGTTGACCGCAGCACCGTCAAGCAGGGCTACTACACGCCGGGGACGCACCTGCCGATTCACGCGCCGGAGATGCTGCTCACAGAGATGCCGGATTACGTCTTGCTGCTCACCTGGAACTTCGCAGACGAAATTCTCGCGCAACAGTCCGCCTATCGCGTGCGCGGCGGGCGATTCATTCTCCCCATTCCGGAAGTGAAAGTGGTTTAACTAAGGAGCGCGCGAGGCTGACGACGCGGTAAGAGTTTACCGCCCGTCGTCTCTTCTGCGCGCGCTCCCGGCTGTCGTCTGTTTATGATCTTCAACGAAACAAAACTCGCGGGCGCGTTCATCATCGAGCAGGAATTATTCGAAGACCAGCGCGGGTTCTTCGCGCGCAGTTGGTCGGAGCGCGAGTTCGCGGCGCAAGGGTTGGACGCGCGCCTCGCCGAGTGCAACATCTCTTTCAACCACCGCGAGGGCACGCTGCGCGGGATGCACTTCCAGAACGCGCCCCACGCGCAGGCCAAACTCGTCCGCTGCACACAGGGCGCGATCTACGACGTGATCATAGACCTGCGCCCCGCCTCGCCAACCTTCAAGGGGTGGATCGGGGTTGAACTGACGGCGGAGAATCGCCGCATGCTCTTCGTGCCGGAAGGATTCGCACACGGTTTCCAGACGCTCGCACCCAACACGGAAGTCTTCTACCAGATGTCGGAGGTG
>DASWNS010000047.1:0-2512 GCA_036399115.1 Pyrinomonadaceae bacterium
TGAACTGTTCGAACCCGACGAGGCCGAAGAAGATCGCGAAGATGTCCGCCGCGAAATGGAAGCCATGATGAGAGACAAGATGAACCCGGAAGGATGAGACAGGAATCAAGTGTCAGAAGACAGAATACAGGAGTCAGAATAAATACAAGCGCGGCGCGTTTATTCTGACTCCTGTATTCTGTCTTCTGACTTCTGTTTTCTGACTCCGCCCTTTAATTGCGCCGTCCCATCTTGACGGGCAACTCGATGCGTTGGCCTTCGCGGTAGATGATGAGTTTGACGGTGCTGGCGGGCTTGGAGAAGGCGATGTAGCCGCCGAGTCCTTCGGCGGTGCGCACGGGTTTGCCGTCAAACTCCGTGATGATGTCGCCCTCTTTGAGTCCGGCGAGGTCTGCGGGGCGATTGTCGTAAACATCGCCGACGAGCACGCCGTGAATCTTCGTTCCCTCCACCGGCACGCGAGCCAGATCATCCACGCCCATCATGCCTCTCTCTTTCGGCATGTACGCGTCGAGGTCGTACTCCTTATTCGAGATGGTTGTGAGTTTGGTGGTCTGCGTCTCGCCGTCGCGCAGGTAGACGACCTCGACCGTCTTGCCGATGGGCGTTTCGCTAATCACGTCTCTCAGAGAGTCTTCGTCTTTAACGTCCCTTCCGTCAAACTTCGTGATGATGTCGCCGTCGAGAAGTCCGGCGCGGGCGGCGGGAGTTTCAGGCAGAGTCTCTTCGAGCAGCGCGCCACTCTCGCCTTCGGTATCGCTAAACTCCGACACGCCGAGGAACGAATTCGGCGGCTCCGGCGGCGGCTGTAGACGGCTGATGCCCTGCTGCGCCGCATTCCTGACTGCCCTGAACACCCCCCCCCCGCCCATTATTATCACCAGAAAGACGGCGAACACCAGAAGCATCCACGTCCATTTTCTGCCGCGCTTCGGCTTCCACACGGGCGCGACGGGCGCGAGCGGGGGCGTCATCACAGTCGTCTGCCCGCCCGTCCTACCCGTCAAATCCTGGTTACCCTGCGGCATGGCGGATATGCCGGGCATGCGGTCGAAACGCTCCGTCTGCACGTATTCGGCCAAACCTTCGCCGAGACGATAGCCGCACATGCGGCAAAAACGCATCCCGTCCACGAGCGCGGCATTGCAACTCGGGCACGCGGCGGGCGTCTCCGTCGCGCTGCCCTCTCTGCGGGAGCGTTCTGTTTCCGTTTCCATAAAAATCACCTGTCGTCGGGCTTGCAAATGGACGCTCGCGGGCGTCTGATCCATTTTTTCGCGTCACGAATTATACGTCAACTGGCGCAACCCGGTTGCACATTCATACGCGCGCGGCATAAACTTTTCCGCGTATACAAACGACGACCGGCGACCGAGACGCGGCAGACGAAAGCGCCGGAAACTGTCTCAAGAAAGAATGAGGACCCGACGTGGAAGTAGTTAAAGCCCTCGCTGCTTTGCAGCCGCTCTACGGCAAAGACAATATCGAGATCGTGACCGAGGACGGCGCACGCGTGCGCGGCGTCGTCAAGAGCATGAAGACGACGCAGGCGCTCACGAAACCCAGCGTTAAAATCCAACGAGCCGACGGCGAGATCGTCAAGATCACTTTCGACACCATCACGGAGATCGTGGATCACAACTCGGCCTAGCGTGCGCGGTCTGTGCGCGGTAAACGTCGAAGATTATTTTTCCTTCGTGCGTGGACGCGTCGCTCGCGGCAGTCGGCTTCGCTTTCGGAACCCGTCTCTTCGTCGCGGGTAGTTTATAAGGTATGATATTTCACGCGCGGGCGGCCAACGGAAGAGACGCCCGGCGCGCAGGGAATTATGCAGAAAATGTCCAACATCACGATTCAGGAGTTCGGCGGGCGCGTGGCGAGCGTGTGGGAGGGTTTGCGCCCTTCGACGCGCAGCCTCATGGAACGCGCTCTCGTCTCCGCCGCTCCCGTCTCCATGCGCGGCGCGAGCGCGCCTTACGATGCGCGCTCGGAATGGGAACTGAGCCGCCTGCTCGCCGCGCTCGACGAACGCACGAAAGAGGCTGGCGCACGCGTCCTGAGCCGCGAAGAGGAGCGAGAACTCACGCGCATGGCCGAAACCTGCGCGCACGTCCTGCACAGTGAAGCGCGTTCGGCGGAAGTCTTCGCGCAACTGCTGGAGCGCGCCCTGAGCGTGCACGACTACGCACGCATTGACGTGCTCGCAGACACTTTCAGCGCGCGTCTCGCGTCGAGCGAAATGTGCGAACTCGCGCGCCATCCGAACCCGAGCGTGCGCGCCCTCGCCCACGAAGCTCTCGCGCAATCGCCGACCGGCGTGCTCGTCGAACTGCTCGGCGACCCGGTTGACTCAGACGTGGCGCGCAACGCCCTCGAACTTCAGGCCGACGATTACGGCTCGGAAGAAGCCCGCTGGGTCGTCAGCGCACTCGAACGCGCCGACGCCAGCGAAGAGGAAGCATAAGAAAAGCCGCTCGAACCTGAGCGGCTTTTCACTTTAATCCGACCTTAC
>DASWNS010000048.1:0-9191 GCA_036399115.1 Pyrinomonadaceae bacterium
GGCTGAACCCATTTTCAAACCCGGCACGGCTGACGGCTACAAGTTCTTCCTCGAAATGGGATCGCTCGCAAACGTCAACGAAAAGTTTTACAAAGGGCAGGTCGGCTTCTGGAACGAGATGCTGGCGCACCCGAATTACGACGCGTGGTGGAAGGCGCGCAACGTCCCGCAACACCTGAGCGGCATCCGCCCGGCGGTGATGACCGTCGGCGGCTGGTTCGACGCCGAAGACCTCTACGGCGCGCTCAAGACCTACGAGGCCATCGAGCGCAAAAACCCCGGCATCCCGAACACGCTCGTCATGGGACCGTGGCTGCACGGCGGCTGGGCGGGCATGGACGGCGACGTGCTCGGCGACATCAACTTCGGAGAGAAGACCGGCCTGTTCTATCGTGAGAAGATCGAGTTTCCCTTCTTCCAGTGCGTGCTGAAAGACAGGTGCGAAGAGAAGTTGCCGGAGGCTTACATCTTTGAAACCGGCTCGAACCGCTGGCGCAGGTTCGACAGTTGGCCGCCGAAGAACGCGAAAGAGGTGTCGCTCTACCTCGACGCGAAGGGCAGGCTCTCCTTCAACCCGGCCACCGGTGCCGCGCTCGCCTTCGACGAGTATGTGAGCGACCCGGCGCGTCCCGTGCCGCACCTCAACCGCATCACGCTCGGCATGACGGGCGACTACATGATTCAGGATCAGCGTTTCGCCTCACGCCGTCCGGACGTGCTCGTCTATCAGACCGAACCGCTCAAAGAAGAGATCACGCTCGCGGGTCCCGTCGCCGCCGACCTCGTCGTCTCGACGACGGGCACGGATTCGGATTTCGTCGTCAAGCTCATAGACGTGTTTCCAGATAACACGCCCGACCCCAATCCGAACCCGAAGAACCTGCGCATGGGCGGCTACCAGATGCTCGTGCGCGGCGAGCCGATGCGCGCGCGCTTCCGCAACAGTTGGGAGCGACCGGAAGCCTTAACGCCGAATCAACCGACCAAAGTTGCGTTCGTGATGCCGGACACGAGCCACACCTTCCGCAAAGGCCATCGCATCATGGTGCAGGTACAGAGCAGTTGGTTTCCACTCGTTGACCGCAACCCGCAGAAGTTCGTCAACATCTACCAGGCGCGCGAGTCTGACTTCCAAAAGGCGACGCAGCGCATCTATCGCGCGGGACGGATGGCTTCACGTTTGAAGTTGACTCTCCTGCCGTAGCGTAAAAGGGATGAGGGCGAAGGGATGAAGGATGAGGGATGAGGGATAAATCAGAGAAAGCATTCAAGCGAGTGAGTGCTTCCTCTGATTCATCCCTCATCCCTCATCCTTCATCCCTTTTTTCTACCACGGCACGCAGACGCAGTTGCGGCAGTTTGGCAGGAGGCGATAGAGGACTTCGTAGGCGAGCGTGTAGGCTTCGGGCGAACGCAGGAGGGAATCGTCAACGGCGGCCTGCGCGCCCACCAACCCCGCGACGCGCGGCGCGACGCGCACATACCAATACTTATTCGCGCAGAAAGAGTTGCCGCCCTCGTCTCTCACCGCCGACAACTCATCTTCCAACGCGGCGAGCGCGGGTTCTCTCGCCGTCAATATCTCCCACGTGATAACCGGGGCGAGATAATTTACTGCCCCCGTGGAAGCTGGACGCGGCGCGGGGCGATCTGGTCGCGCATGGGAACCGTTGGAACGTCCGGGCGCGGCTCCGGCGTCTCGGCGGGCATCGTCTCCGACTTTTTTGCCTGCTCCGACTCGCCTGCGCCACCTCCCTTTCTCCGCTCATGCATCACCCGCGAGCTATAGACTTCCACTTCACGCTGGCTCAACTCTTCCACCTGATTGACGAAGGCCGCGAAAGCCGCCGCGTGGTTTTCGTAATGGCGATAGTGGCCGCTCAGTTGGAGAAAACGCCAGCCCTCGGTTTGCAGTCGTTCCAGATGTTGCTGGGTTTCGCGCCAACGCTCTCCGTAGTTGAAGAGATGCTCGACGACGACGCTGGCCGCGACGAGGAGCGTCGAGAGAATCGTCAGGTAGCGCACGCCGTTCGACCAAGTGCCCCAACGCGCTTCATCGAATCCGAGACTGACGAGCATCAGGATCACGAGGCAGCCGAGCGCGGTTGCCAGACGCAAAACCTGATACCTCTTGAGCGCGCGCTGCAACTCGTAATCCAGACGCAAGACTTGTTGTAGCCAGCGCGAACGCACGTAGCCCTTTTGCAAATGGGACAGCGTCAAATCCTTCGACTCGACGAGCGCGCCCAAATCTTCGCTCATCCATGCGCGATAGCCCGCGCCCCGATACCTCGCCGGTAAGGCCATACCTTAAACTCCCCCTTAGGTGGTCAATGCGTGTTGAAGATGTGGTAAATAAAGCTGCTCCCCGCCGGTCGCCGCCGCTGTAGGCTCTGGCAAATGCCTGCGCGCATTTCGCCATTGTAGGTTTCCGAACATCAAAGATTGACTTTAAACTCAGTTGAAGACTGAGAGAATAGCCGAGAACCAAAGAGAGTGACAAGTGACAAGTGACGGGTGACAAGTTAAAACTAAATCCTCGTCTTTAAACTTGTCTTTGACCCGCTCGCCTGTCACCCGCCACTTGTCACTCGTCACGGTTTTACAGGCAACCCGCGCGTGCGATTCGGACATCCTTTCGTGCAACATGCTACTCTCCCGCTTGCCAAAGCGTGTCTCGGTTTGGTAAACGTCCGCTTAACAATTCGTCGGTTGTCCGAGAGTTTCCGGGAGGGATTATGAAGAAGAGTAAATTGGGCGCGCTCGCGCTGGCCGTCGTCCTCACGTTGAGTTTGAGCGCGGGCATCCTCGCCGATACGATTCGCCTGCGCGACGGCTCGGTCGTGCGCGGCCAGATCATCGCCTTTAAAGATCAACAGTTCACAGTGCTCATCGGCGCGGGCACGCGCGGGCGGCGCGGGCGCATGACGATCTACTCGGAAGACATCGAGTCCATCGAGTTCGACGCGGCGGGCGGCGCAGCCGATGCGGGCGGCGCGTCGAGCGGCGGCGTGGATACGTCGAACGACGACCGCTCCGGCAGCGTCAACACCGCGCCCTCCACACGCAATCCTCCCGCAGACCCCGTGCGCCCCCGCACCGACACGCCCCCGGCCAGCGACCGCGATGCGGACGCGGGCACGGCGAACCCCGGCGGCTCGCCCATCTACTTCCCCATCCGCTTGCGCGTGCGCGCCGACAACGCCTCGAACGGCTGGAACGACAGCGGCCTGATGGTGCGCGCCGGTCAACGCCTGCGCATCACCGCGACGGGGCGCGTCTCTCTCGGCAACGGCCAGATGTCCACGCCGACGGGTCTGCCGCGTCTCGCAGACCGCGACAAACTGATGCGCAACGAGCCGACGGGCGGCCTGATCGCCGTCATCGGCGACGATAACGACGACTTCATCTTCGTGGGCGCGAACCGCGAGTTTGTCGCCCAGCGCGCCGGGCGGCTCTTCCTCGGCGTCAACGAAGGCAATCTCGGCGACAACTCCGGCACTTATGACGTGACGGTTGAAGCCGAAGCCGTCTCCTCCACTGGCCGCCCGTAAGCGACTCGTCCCGAAACGCGTGCGAAGCGCGAGATGCCGACGGCTGCTCCGCAGGCGGCTGGCGGCATCTCGCGCACGCGTCCCCGCATCTAATCCTTTCTTGCTCTATCAGCGGCGTGCGCCGTAATATTGGGTCAGCGCAGACAACTTGTCTTTCACCCGCCCTGTCAGTCTTTTTAAGAGGTTTGTATTGCCATGAAGAACTCTCTCACCTATCGTCGCGTTGTTGCTCTCGCCGTCGCGTTCATGTTCATTTTTGCCAACGTCGCCGTGACGAGCGTGGCGACGCGCGCGCAATCCCGACGCAAGCCGGAGACGCTTCCGCAGAAGAAGAACCAGCGACCGGGCGAGCAGAAGCCGGACGAAGAGAAACCCGCCGAAGAGGTTCCGAAAGAGGTCATCAACACGCCGCAGGAGGCGGAGGTCGTCAAGGTTGTGACGAACCTCGTCAACATCGAAACCACCGTCGTCCACAAGAAGAGCAAACAGATCGTCGCCAACTTGAAGCAGGCCAACTTCGCCGTCTTTGAAGACGGCGTGCAGCAGGTGATCACCAACTTCGCCACGCCCGAAGCGAAACTCAACGTTGCCGTCGTCATCGAATACAGCAAACTCGCGCAGTCGATCAGTTCCATCGGCACGAGCGGCATGGAAGACGGTCGGCGCGAATTGATCGCGCCCGCCGCGCTCTTCATGCAGGACGCAGTGCAGCGCGGCGACTACATCTCCGTCATCGCCTACGACATGCGCCCGACGCCGCTCACAGACTTTACGAACGACCCGCGCCGCGTCAGCGAAGTGATCAACCTGCTCGTGCGCAACCGTCCGGCCTTCCGCGAAACGAACCTCTTCGATGCTTTGAAACTCACGATTGCGGGCGGTCGTGCCGATTCCGTCGTGCTCGAAGACAATCAACCGGAGAAGTCGGACTATAGCGGCCTCGCCAGCGTCGAAGGTCGCCGCCGCGCCATCTTCCTCATCTCCACCGGCATCGACACGTTCAGCAAGACGAACTACGATCAGGCGCGCAAGATCGCGCAGAACGCCGGCATCCCGATCTACATCATCGGCACGGGCAATCTCTTCTTCAAAAAATACAGCGACCAGATGGACGCCGTAGACTCGCTCACGGGCTTCCCCGGTCGCCTCACCATGATTCAGGCGCAGAACACGCTCAGCACCTTCGCCAAAGAGACAGGCGGCGCATACTTCCCCGTCACCTTCGAAGGCGAACTCCGCTCCACGCTCTCATCCATCAACGCGCTTATGCGCAGCCAGTACAGCCTCGGCTACAACCCCGGCGAACGCCGCGACGGCAAGCAGCACAAGATCGTCGTCAAAGTTGACATCAACGGCGACGGGGTCTTCGACGAAAAAGAGTTCGACGTGCAGCACCGCAAGTTTTACAACTCACCCAAGCCTGAAAAAAGTGACGAGTGACAGGTGACGAGTTAAAGCTCACATCTCGCTCGCAGATTGATGAAAGCCGTGCATCGTAAAATACGATGCACGGCTTTTCACTTATCACTCGTCACTTCTCACTGCCTTTCAGATTCCGTAGAGGCGCAAGCGGAACTCGTCGT
Organism: Pyrinomonadaceae bacterium; assembly: GCA_036399115.1. Taxonomy (GTDB): domain Bacteria; phylum Acidobacteriota; class Blastocatellia; order Pyrinomonadales; family Pyrinomonadaceae; genus JAIVJZ01. The sequence continues at coordinate 5,138 of DASWNS010000048.1, forward strand.
TGAAGAGGTTGATGTCAGCGCGGCGGTTGGAGAAGAGCCGCGTCTGGCGCAGGAGCATGGGGAGTCCGCCGTGCGGGAGGGCGAGGCCGTAGGCGGGGTTGCGGAAGATGGCCGCGATTTGGGGGTTGAGTTGCTGCGGCACGCCGTAGCGGATGGCGCGCTGTGCGGGCGGCGCGAAGCCTATGGTGCGGCGCGGGTTCAAAATCTCGATTGAATGATCGAAGACGAGGATGCGCGTCGAGTGATCGCGCAGGGCGAGGTCGCGATGCACGAGCGCGTTTGCGACGGCTTCGCCGACCGCCGCGCGCTGGTAATTGGCGCGAGCCGCGACGGGCGCATCTTCCGGTGGCGCGTGGCGCGTGCGTGGCCGCGCGTCGAGCAGGTCGCAGTAGCGCGCGATGAAGCGCAGGGAGGATTCGTAGAGCGTGTGCAGGTTGCCTTTGAGTTCGACGCGCTCGATCTCTGCGTCCTGCACGGTGTCTCCGGCGTAGCGGATGGCCGTGACGACGGAGCGCGGCAGGAGCGCGGCGACGCGTTCGTCGCGCCCGAAGAGGAGGAGTCCGGCGACGGTCGGCACGGACTCGCCCATGTTGCCCGCCGCGAGCAGCAGGTCGCGCTTCAACACGTCTGCGGTCGGGTAGTCGCGCGCGTTCAAATCCGAATCGAAAGCGTCTCCGGCAAACTCGCGCACGAAGCTCCACAAGTGCGCCTCGTCAATATCCGCATCGCTCGCGCCCGGCACGGTGACGTTCTCATAACGCAGGGGTCGCGCTTCATCGAGCAGCGCGGAGAGTTCTTCGCGCGAGGCTTCGCGCTTGTCCGCGCCGATGCGTATGAAGTAACGCCCGTCGCCGCGCGTCTGGTAGGGGCGACGCTTCCCTTCGATCTCCACTGCGACGACGCGCCGCCCGTTGTCGAACGCGATGAGATCAATGTAGGGGACGAGTTGCGGCGCGATCTGTTCGCGGCAGATGCGCACGATCTCGTCGCGCACGTCTTCCGGGTCGTCCACGCCTTCGACGCGGAGTTGATCGCTCACGCCGAAGACCATCACGCCGCCGCCCGTGTTGGCGAGCGCGACTATTTCCTGCGCGATCTTCTCCGGGTTCGAGAGTTTAACTTTGAGTTCGAGAAAGGTGTCTTCGCCGCCGCGCACGAGCCGCAGGAGTTCGATGCGGGAGGTTTGCAGGGCGGGCGTGGAGAGATACTCCAGAAAAGAGCGTTCCGTGACGGGCTGGGTGCTGCGGTATTTTCTGCGTGCCATTTGTGTCTGGACGGGGACGCATCCACCTTTGGACTAGCCCGCCCGGATGCCGCGCGCCGGATGAAACGATAAATGCGCGCGCCGCACCTCTGGAATCAATATTAACTTCAAGCGACGACCGGAAAAGTTTCCGCACGGGCGGTCTGTCCGCGCGGAGAGAGAGGCGGCCTGTCAGTCGTCGCCGCGTCCGGTCACAGCTTCAAGGATGTCAAGTTCGCGCCTCGCAAGCAGGCGTCCCTGCGCCTTGAGCGACAAAAAATAGACGGCCACGCCTGCGACGGCGAACGCCGCGAGTATAACATATTCGACGAAGAGACTCTGCGCGGCGTAGCCCGCGAGCACCGCGAGCGCGGGCGGCGCGGCGATGCACATGAAGACCGGCAGCAGGAGCACCCCCGCCACGCCCGACGCGTTCATACGCTTCCCGAATTCGAGTCGCTTCGGGAAATTGATCGAGAACAGATTGCCGATGGTCGCCGTCGCCGCCGCGAAGAAGACGAAGGAGAGCGCGGTGAACAGGAGCGCGCGTGGCGTCAGGTCGCGGTAGACGAGCGCGTTGACGAGCGTGACCGCGAGCGCGAAGCCGAGCGCGACCACGAGCATCGCCAGATTCTTCCCCAGCAGAATCCTGCTCCGCGCGACGGGCGCGAGCACGTAAGCGCGCATCCCGCCAGACTCGTACGCGAAGAGATTCGACGACAGTGCGGACGTGATCAGGAAAGCATAGAGCACGCTCAAGGCCGCGCCGCTGCCCTGCATGTAAGGCGCGATTGACTCTGGCAGAGCGCCGCCAAACGCGCCGCCGCGCCGCGTGCCGAGCAACCTGAACGAGATGGTGAGGATGATCGGCATCAAGGCCATCGTGCGCAATTGCGCGTTGCGCAACGCGTAGCGCAACTCCTTTTCGAAGATCGCGGACAACTCCTCCGAGCCGAACGGCAGACGCCACCCGAACGCTTTTCGCGTCTCCGTCGCGCCCGCTCCGGCGTTTGCCGCCGTAGCTGCCTTCCGGCGTCTCTTCCCGCCGCTGTCTCCTGCCAGCGCGCCCCGCGCGATCTTGTAAGTCAGAGCCGTGAGGACGAAGGTGTAAGCCAGGAGCACTGCGAGCGAGAGCGCGTAGTGCGCGCCTGCAAAGGGCGCGGCGAGGGCGAAGGCCACCGCGCCGGGGGGCGTCCAGCGCAAGGCTGCGGGAAAATTTTCGAGCCGCCCGAAAAGGTGTTCGGCCTGTCCGAGCAGGACGCCGGAGAGCGCGCCGAGCACGCCGAGGAAAGCCAGCACGGCCTCGCCGCGCGTCCGCTTCCTTTGCATCAACGCGCCGACAGCCGTAGCGAGCAGTTTCGCGAGCGCGATGCCGAAGAGCGTGGCACAGACGGCGACGACGAGTGCGCTGCCTACTTGCCCGCGCGCTAGCCCCGCGCCGAGCGCGATGGCGAAGACCGACGGCGCGGCGAAGATCGAGGCGAGACTCGTTAACTCGCTCAGGAGATCTATGAGGAAAAGTTTGCGCAGGCTGATCGGGTACAACAGGAGCCTGCCGGGATCGAAATGCTCGCCGCCGCCGAGACTCAAAGGCACGAACGCCCACATCAGATAGATCATGGACATGAACAGGAACAGAAAGAGCAACGCTTCGACGCTCGCTCCCGTCGCGAGGTCGCGCGCCATGCTTGTCGCTGCGCGCCTGCCGCCGCTCGTCCGGTTGGCGATGACGAAGTACGCGCCCGCGCCGAAGCCCGCCGCGATCAAGAGCGAGATGGCGAGCGCGGCGAGCGTGCCTAAAATTGACGCCACGCGGTTGGCCGCGCCGCGCTTCGAGCGCATCGCGTTCAGGAACAGACGCCACTTCAACCAGACGAGCGCGCCCAGTTGCGCCGTGTTCGAGTTGCCTGTCATCCGCCGCCTCCCCTTTTCTTTCCCTGCTGCTGCGCGCGTGGCGGTTCGCACCGCAAAGCGATACACTGCAACGCGTCGCCGGATTTAACCACAGTTCGCCGCGCCGCACACACGATTCGCTTCACTTGAAAGGACTCCCGGTTTTGTCGAACCTCTTACGCACCCCGTCGCTGCTCCTCGTCGTAATTCTCGCCGCCGCCGTCGGATTGGCGCAAGAGAAGAAGCAGGAGAAGAAGAAGAAGAAGGATGAGCCGACCGTGACGGCGCGCGTCCTCACCGAACCGCTGCCCGCCGAGTACGACCCGGCGGCGTGGAAGGTCTACAAGTCTGAGGCGGGACGTTTCAGCGTCCTGTTTCCCGGCACGCCGCAGGAAGAGACGGACAAGCTGCAAAGCGGCGTCCACGAAGTTCCCATCCACATTCTCAAATTCAACGCCCTCGCAGCCTACGCCCTCATGTACCTCGACAGCCCGGCGGCGTTTGACCTGCCCCCCGAAGCGACGCGGAAAATGCTCGACGCACACGCGAAGCAGGCGATTGCGACCTTTCAGGCCACCACGCTCCAACAGAAGGAGGTCGCGCTCGACGGCCATCCAGGGCTTGCTTACATGGTGCGCCTGCCGGACGGACTGATCATGCGCCTGCGCGTCTATGCCGTCCGCTCGCGCCTCTATCAACTTATGATCGTGACGCCGCCCGAACAGGGCGCGACCGACGGCCAGCGACGCTTTTATGAAGCGACCGCCGACAAGTTTCTCGACTCCTTTAAACTCACGCCCTTGGCCGAACCCGCGCCCGTCGTGAGCGTGCAGGACGCGCCGGAACCGCCCGCGCCGAAGAGACTTCCCCACGCCCCTGTGAGCGGCGGCGTGCTCAACGGCAAGGCCGTCTCAAAAC
>DASWNS010000049.1:0-11411 GCA_036399115.1 Pyrinomonadaceae bacterium
AGCGTTCATCTCAAGCGGGGCGGGGAGCGTCTGTCGTAGTAGTCGGGGTCGTCTCTTCGTCCTCAATCGTGGCCTTGTCGGGCAGCATCATCGGCATGTCGTCCTCAATCGGGTAGACGCGCCTGCAACCCACACACTTGATCGCGCTGCCGTCCTCTTTGAGCCGAACCTTCGACCGGCAGGCCGGGCAGATCATCATCTCGACAAACTCTTCCGTGATCTTCATGCGCCCAAGATTAGCAAAGGCGACGGGGGAAACGAAACTAAGGGCAAAGGCGACGGGAACGAGGGGTAGAGAGAAAGGGGGAAGGATAAAGATCAGAAGCGCGTCCCGCCGGTTTCGTTTTGCGCCTTCCCTTTTTACCTTTCCCCCTTCCCCTTCGCCCTGTCTTCCATTCTCATTCTGATTCCGTGCTTCGCGCGCAGCGTCATGCGCGGGTGCGGGACGACGGCGTGACCGGGGACCAGGCGCATCCGCCAGCGACGCGCGATGGTGGCGATGATGAGCGTCCCTTCCATCCACGCGAAGCCCTCGCCGATGCAGCGACGCGCGCCGCCGCCGAAAGGGAAATAGGCATAAGGCGGCCTCGCCTCTTTCGCTTCCGTCGTCCAGCGTTCGGGATCGAAGCGCAGGGGGTCTGGAAAGAAGCGCGGGTCGCGGTGCAGCACGTACTGGCTGATGAGCACGAGCGTTCCCTCCGCCGCGAGGTAATCGTCAATCGCATACTCCTTGACCGCGAGCCGACCGACGACCCACGCCGGAGGATAGAGCCGCATTGACTCGGCCAAGACCATCTCCGTGTAACGCAACTGCGGGAGGTCTTCGACTGTCGGCAGGCGTCCGCCGTCGAGCACCGCGTCGAGTTCCGCGTGCAGTCTCTCTTCGACCTCCGGATTTTGCGAGAGCAGATACCACGTCCACGCGAGCGCGTTGGCGGTCGTCTCGTGTCCGGCGAGAAAGATGGTCAACGCTTCGTCGCGTAGTTGCCGGTCGGTCATGCCGCCGCCCGCGCCCTCTTCGTCCTGCGCGAGCAGAAGCATCGAGAGCAGGTCGCCACGGTCTGCGCCGCCCGCGCGCCGCTCGTCGATGATGCGATAGATGACCGCATCGAGTTTGTCGCGCGCACGCGTGAAGCGACGATTGGCGGGGAGCGGCAGGCGTTCGAGATACTCGGAATAGGGCAGCAGGAGCATCTGGAAGAGTTCCAATAGTTCCGTGAGCGCGCTGCCGATCTCGTCCGTGTCGGATTCGACATCGGCATCGAACAGAGTTTTGCCGACGATGGCGAGCGTGAGTCGCATCATCTCGTGCGAGAGATCGAGCGTCGCGCCGTCGTGCCAGCGCGCGTCGCTGTCGCGTGCGGCGTAGTCAACCATCACCGCGCCGTAACTATCGACGCGCTTGCGATGAAAGGCGGGCTGCGCGAGGCGACGTTGGCGGCGATGGTGTTCGCCCTCGCTCGTCAGGAGTCCCTCGCCGAGCAGACGCTTGGCGCGTTGGAGTGCGCGCCCCTTGTGAAAATGGTCTGCGCGCGTGACGAGCGCGTCGCGCACGAGATCGGGATGATTGAGCAGGAGGACGCGCTGTGGTCCCATGCGGAAAGGGACGATGTCGCCGTGTTCGCGTGCGAGGCGCGTGAGAAACTTCAGAGGGTCGCGGCGGAAAGCGAGCAGATCGAAGAGCGGCGAGCCTGTTCGTTTCGGGCGCGCGCCGCCGGGGGTCGGGATTGCGGTTGCCATCAGTGGAAACTCCGCCGGTCAGATTCGACCCGCCGCCGCGCGTGCGGGAAACGACTTTACAGTTCGCAATCCTTGTCAGCCGGTTCTGTGATAGCTGAACCGGATCGCGGCCAGAGTAAAACCGCCCGCCACGATCAAGAGCGCGAAGCCGAAGTCGTACCAACCAATCGTATCAAATCCCGAAGCCCACACCTCGCCGGGCGCGGGCTGGCGCGGACGAGCGGCGATGTAACAACTCAGAAAAGAACCGGCGTAGAGCGACAGGGCGCACATCATCAACTTTTTAGCAGTTTTGCTCATCAGCACTTTTCCGCCGGGTTTCGCGCCGCCGGGAACGCCGTCTAACGCTTGCGCCGTCTCTTTGTTATTATACGCCTGCACGTTCGAACGCACGTAGAAAAGAGCGCGATTCTTTAGGGAGAATCGGGGTGCGGAATGCCGGAGGCGGGAGGCAGTTTGTCTTTAGAGTTTGCGATTGAATATCCATGCCAGTTGCGCGCGCGCTATACGGAGGAACACCTGCGCGCGTGGGGGCGGCTCGGCAACATCCATACGCGCGTGACGACGGGCGAGCAGGCCGCGCCGTCGGAAGAGAAGCTGCGCTTCGTCGAGCGTTCGAGCATCGAGATCGAGCGGATGCAGGAGGAGACGAGCGTGTGCGAGAAGTGCCCCGCGCGTCTGCCGCACGACATGGCGGGCGAAGGCGAGGCCGTCGGCTGCCAGGGGCGCATCACCTACCCCTTCGACGCGCAGTTTGAAAAATTTCTGGCCGACCGTGTGCAACTCGCGCTCGACACCGTGAGCCTCGAAGACCAGCCGAGGCTCCTGCGCATCCTCGTCGATCCTGATTCGCCTTTCGACGGCGAAGGCGCGAAGTCGCTGCGCGCCGTGACGACGCCCGAAGGCTTGCGCTTCTTCGAGTTGCGCCTGCCCATCCGCCTCGCACGCGAAGCCTCGCACGTCACCACCGATCATCTCTTCGACGCGCTCGCGGGCTTCACCGCCGAAGACAACGCGCGCACCTCTTACGCGCGCGAACTGCCCCCCAAAGCCGCGCCCGATTATTACGACTTCCTCGATCTCATTCTCCTGAACGACCTCAGCGGCTCGGAGCGCGCCCGCATCGAAAAGCGCAGCCACAACTATCAACAGTTTCTACGCCTCCACGCCGCTCTCGAACGCGCCGAAGCCCTCCAGGCTCGCATCCTCCTCGACTAATTCCCGACACCGGAATTCGACTCAAGAGATCAGCCCGCCAGTCATCGCTAGACCGGCGGGCTGATTTTTTCCTCTCGCTTTACTTACCTAATTTCCACGCACGAGAAACACGTCCCACGCCCAGCGTCCGACCTGTGCCCCGCCCGCGTCTCTGACTCTGGCACGATAACGGAAGTGGTTGTCGTGTTCGTCCGTCCGTTTCGACTCCTTGTATTCAAGGTGCAGGGCGGCGACGTTGAGTGAGGCGGGCGTCTGTAGTTCCGCCGCCTCGGAGAGGCCGTTGTGATTCCGGTCTTGCCACAGGCGCAAGTCCGCGAACACGCCATCCCCGCCGTCAATCACGCCGTCGGCATTGCCTCCCTTCTCCGGGCGGTCGAAGCGCGCCAGCGCGAGGAAGCCGTTGGGCGTCGCAGACCAGAGTTGCAGCGTGAAGTTGCCGAACAACTCCCCGCCGTTGTCTATCTGGCCGTTGCCGTTTCTGTCGAGGGCGAGCCACGCATCATCGGAATCGACGGCAGTCCACGAGAGCCATTCTCTGTGACCGTCGTTGTTGAGGTCGAAGGCCACACCATGCGGCGCGTCGGTGAGATTGAAACCATCGCCCGCCACGTCTATCAAGACGGGCGACGAACTGCCGCAGACGGAACTGTTCCAGCAACCGTCCAGCGTGAGGTCAGCCACACAAGTTCCTTCGGTTTGCGCGCCCGTGCAATCGCCGTCACCATCGCCGCCGCCCAACGGAGCGTCAGCAGCAGTAGGCGGAGGAATCTGAGTACAGTTATTTGTGGTATTAGGGTCGGCGCTTCTATTCGACTTATAGACATCTTCAGCTTTCACTTCGCGGGTAACTTGTGCGTTATTTTCACCATGCCCGTTCATGATGGACGGATTAGTTCCGCACGGTTCGCTTGATGTATTGGCAAGTCCGATGCGATGACCAACCTCATGGGCAATAGTGGCTTCTAAATCTTCCGCTGTGAGTGAGTTCAACACATCCGACCTGATGTGTATCTTATGCGGGTAAACGTCTAAATCTATATGAGCAACTGATCCTACCGCGGCAGCCACAATTATAAAATCTGCTGATTCGTAATTGCTCTGTTGAAAAAAGTAATTGGTCGTATAACTATTTGGAGGATTGGAAGTTGTATCTCGCGCCTGATTCCACATCGTTGACGCACCGTTTATAGCCTGACCGACCTTAGCATTGTTGGCTCCGGGAACATCATTGGTAATGTTCAGCACGCGCCGAGAGTCTGTTGACGAGGCGGGGCCATGACCATTTAGCGGCGGCTGATTTTTGAAACATGGCGGGCATGCCGATTCACCGTAAGCAGCAAGAAGTAGCACTAGAATGACGGCACATAGCGAAACTTTATAAAATCGCATGATTCTGACAGCTTCCTTCAACTAATCAGCTTTTCGGTATCTGCGATACTCAATCAGGAAAAAGACGTTACCTGCTGCGCGCAGTTGCGAATCTTTCTCTAATCTCCGGTAAAGATTTACCGTACCGAGCCTTTAGTTCTTTTTCGAGAGGAAGCGTCACGTCATTTATTGGTGTGAGCGAGTTGTCATCGTTGATGGTTAAAACGCCTGCGGGGCCTAAATCAGGCAAGCCCACTTTAATGGAGTTGTCTAACAGAACAAAAATTAAGTATTTTCTGGATTTTTTGAACGTAGGAAAGATATGTTCACTACGCGTGACTTTAACTCCGTCCACCGTTAACGTCCCGCCGATTCTGGGCACCAAGATTTCATCATCATTCAAGGGCAACAGTTCTACCGGCGGTTGAATAAAGTCAAAGGATTTGGCTACGGCAGGTTGAGAAACAGGCTCTAAAATTTTGAACTTGTACCAGGTGGTGATGCTATCGTGTTCGTTCAGATATGATCTCTCTTCTACAGGCTGCGCGATAAGCACTGTGTATCGAGTGAGGGCGTCATCTAAATTTTTTACTTGTTCGTAGTTTGCGATAAGGCCGGACAAATTAAGCTCTAGCTGCCCATTGCTTTTCGCTTTAGCAATTTGCTGTCTAAGCGTGCCGCGTTTTTCTGATTCGATTGGCACTTGTCGAACCTTGTTTTTGGATGATGTTTTGATATATCCGATTCCCATGCAGGCTAGAAGGACAAATGAACAAATAATGGTAATGCTTTTGTAGGACACTTCTGGCTCTCCTTAAATATCACTATGTTGGAAGTGGGAGGTAATTAACGTAATCAGTGAGGGTTGCTTTAATTAGGGCGTAAGCGGCAAACTGCTTATACACCCTTCAATCCTACAGATCAACCTCATACCAAGACCTCCTCGATCTCATCCTTGAACGACCTCGGCGGTTCGGAGCGCGCACGCACCGAAAGTGTCAGGAGGCACGCCGCGAGAGGTGCGCCGACGTACAGCAGTTGCCTGCGGGATTGAGGATGTGGCTCCATAACCCAACTCTGTCCATCATAACTTTTGCCTCTGGCTCGTCTCTTAGCACGCTTTTCCGGGTCGGCAGGCTCTCCCGCTGCGTAGTCTGCAACCGGCTCCGGTGCCTCTGCCGCACTGTGCTGTGTGGGCGCGGCGGCGCTCGTTTGTTCCTGGCCGGAGAGCGCGGTTAATGCCGACAAGGCCGTGACGGACAGCACGACCAGCAGCAGTAAGATTTTCCTGTGTCTGTGCATATTTAGACTCCCGGTTAGCCCCTCGACAGGTAAAGGACATCACCACTGATTAGGAAAGTTTTCAGTTGCCGTGAGGTTGACGAAATCCTCTTAGCTTTCGTTAACAGGACTAAAGCGACAACAGGCTTATACGCCCGACGTGAGAATACAGATCAAGAAAAGCACTTAAAGAGTTGAGTTCTGAATTTGGCTCTTCCCTTTAGCCCCTTCCCCGTTTCCCTTATCTATTTTCCTCATCCAATTCGCGGAGCGCGTTCAAGAGGAGACTCGTGTTGCTGGTGGCTTGAATGGTGGTGGGATAACTGCCGGTTGATCTCTCGAAATCGAATTCGCCGCCGGTCATCTCGACCAGGCGACGCAACGCGTCCGTGTCGCGCTCGACGCCGCTTTCGGCTGCCGCGATGCGCCCCTCGTTGAAACGGATGTGGCCGCCTTGTGCGCCGCCGCCGGACAGCGTGAGCGTGCCCGTCAGCCGTGCGTTTTCGATGACCTGCACGGCGTCGAAGATGCTGACGACCGAGAGGTCGCCCGCGAAGGTGAGGGCGCGCGGCGCACGCTGCGGCGCGTTCGTCGCGGCGGAAGGGGCGGGCGGCAGGTCTGGGCGGCGTGCGCGGCGAATGGCTTCGAGGCCGGGCACGATGTTGATGCGCGGGTCGGTCTGTTTGGCTTCGAGGAGCCGTTCCTGCGCGGCGTCGAAATTGTCGCGGGTGATGTAGAGGTTGGTGAGCGCGAGACATTGCCGCGCGGCCTCTTCCGGCTGGCCGTTGGCGAGCGCGACCTCGCGCAGACGCTCGCGCAGTTTGATCGCCTGCGGGTTGCTCTTGATCGCTTCCTGTAGACGCGCCATCGCACGCGTGTGCGACCTGTATTTCAGAAACAACTCGACATCGAGCAGAGCCGTCTCGACATCCTCGCTGTAACCCGTGTCCGTGTGCGCGTCCTTCATCGCCTCTCGTGCCCGCAACTGAGAACTTCCAGCCGGGAAAAGTTTATCACACTCGTCGCAACGCGCTGCGCGTGTGCTGCAAGATGCCGCACGGGTGCCGGATTTAAGTCGTCCGCTGACCCCTTTTCGTATAGTCCGCCGCCATCTTTTCGCAGTTTTTTCGCGCTACGTCTCACAACGTACATATCTCCGGGCACGACTCGTGTATAGTCACGCTCAGGTTAGTTCTCAACCTACTCTTCCCAACTTACAGCTTCGTTATCCTTAACTTTTAGCGGTTTCTGTCCAACGCGTTTTAGCCCTGTGCAGCGGTAAAACGGGCGTTGCATAGAGGAAACATGGCATGCCGTGTGCAATTAAAGCTGCGCTGGTTTCTAACCCCCTTTAGGTTACTCAAACTATAATCGCGTGAGAGCGTCCGCCGGATGCTCGACAGTCGCCCCCCACTGCCGTCGCACGGACAGCGGCGCGTTTAGAGGAGTAAAAAAACGGATGCAAGAAGAGTTGACGATTTTGGACGCGAGCGCGGCGGCAACCGTCCGGCTGCTTAATAATAGCTGGGCGAACTATCTCCAACGCGCGTGCACACGCCTCAAGTCGGTCGGACAAATTAATCAAACCAACGGCACACACGCGCTCGTCTCGCGTCTCAGACGCACGCGCCCCTCCACCTATGAGCACTCCGTCCGCGTCGCGCGACTCGCACGCGTCACCGGACGCGCCTTCAACTTCACGGACACGCGCCTCCAACAACTTTCTTCGACCGCCATGCTGCACGACATCGGCAAGATACTCGTGCCCGAAGCGGTCTTGAATCGCCCCCGTCGCCCGACGCGCATGGAGCAGTTCGTACTGCACCTGCATCCGTCGCTCGGCGCGCTCCTCGCCTCCTATTTCAACCTTTCGCCGGAGCTACGCATCCGCACGCAACATCACCACGAGCGTTGGGACGGCAAGGGCTACCCGCACCGCCTCGGCGGCGAAGACATCCCGCTCATGGCGCGCATCGTGCAAGTCGTTGACACCTACGACGCGATGGTCGCCAGACGCCCCTACTCCAACCCGCGCACACACAACGAAGCCGTCGCCGAACTACTCGCACACGGCGGCAAACAGTTCGACCCGCGCGTTATCGAAGCATTCCTCGACGCGCATCCCGCACATCTGGACGAAACAGGCTTTTAGTTAAAAAAATTTCGCCAGCGCAGGAGGCCGCTTTCTCTCGTAGAAAGCGGCCTCCTGCGCTTGAGCGACCCGCTCGACGCTTAACTCAATTCTTAAAAATCGAATCTCAGCCCGACTCGCACGCTGCGCGGGCGCAGTGTGTGCGTCGGGACGAGGAAGGAGTCGAGGAACGCCTGACGTTGTGCTGCGGTCGCCGTGGGGCGCAGGGCGTTGAAGTTGATGAACTCCGCGCCGAAGGTGTAGACGGTTTTGTTGAGCGGGTTGTCGATCTCGATGGACGCGCGCAGGGAGAGACGCTCGCCGAAGCGGAACTCGCGCGTGATGTTGAGATCGAAGGTGAAGAGGGCATCGCCGCGCCCGGCGTTGCGCGGGAGATTTCCGTTGCGCCCGATGATGGGCAGCGAGAACGCGCCCGGAAGTTCGGGATTGAGCGGTTCGCCGGGGCGGCGCGAGCGTATGTGTCGCGGGTCGCCGTTGAAGACAGGCCGGTCATTGCTCACGTCGTCGAGATTACGATCCGCGCCGCCGAGCGAAAGGTTGAAAGGCGCGCCGCTGGCGACGCGTAAGATCGTGGCGAAGCGCAAGGCTCCGAGTTTGCGCGGCGTGTCGAAGGTGCCGGAGAGTGCGAAGCGATGGCGTCGGTCGAGCAGACCCGGCGCACGCTCGGCGCGAAAGTCTCCGGGCGTGAGTGCGCTCGAAGTGTTGACTACGCCGTCGTCTATGAGCCGCGAGAGCGTGTAGGCGGCGCGCAGGGAGAGGCCGAAGCCCTGTTCGCGGCGGGCGAAGCGGCGGCGCGCTTCGACGGTCAGGCCGTGATAGAAGCTGTTGCCGATTGATGTGAGTTGTTCGATCTGCCCGCGCGCGGGGTCTGGACGCAGATCGTTCAAGGCCGCGAGCGCGGCTTCGAGCGCGACGCTCGAACTGAAACTGTCGAGATTGAAGATGCTGACGGGGACGCCGAATTCTACGACGCGAGCGATGGCGTCCGGGTTCGGCGCGCCGGGCGCGGCCAGCGTGAAGCGCACGAGTTCGCCAGCCGACTGTGTGTTGTAGAGCGGTCGTGTGCCGGACACGTCGCGGAAGTTGGCGAAGTCGCGTGAGAGCAGGTAGGCGGCGAAGTCTCTGTAACCGTGCGGGAGTCGCGGCGCGTTGGCATTGAACTCACGCCAGAGATGCAGCCCGCGATTGAAGGTGTAATTCGCTTCTACGACGAACCCGCGCGCGAGTTCGCGCTCGAAGCCGACGTTGGCTTGATAGCTTTCGGGGATGCGCAGGTCGGGATCGAGTCGGCGCGTGAAGTTTGACTGGAGCGCGCCGAATTGTTTGACGATGGGGGAACCGGCGTTGAGCGTTTCGGGGAAACGGAGGTTGGCGGCGATGAAGGCGCGACGCTCCGCATCCGTCATAAGTCTGCCGCTCGCGGGACTGCGCAGCGTGTCCGTGTCGAAGAAGATGCGCGCCCGACCGAGCGTGAAATCGTCAACCGTGCGCAGGAGCACGCGGTTGTAGAACAGACCCGCGCCGAGACGGATGACGGTCTTGCCCGTGCGAAACGGATCGAGGGCGAGCGCGAGGCGCGGGGCGAAGTTGTTTCGGTCTTTGAGGATCGTTTCGTTTTCGTAGCGCAGCCCGTAAGAGATCGTGAGGTTGGGGCGCGCGTGCCATTCGACTTGCGCGAAGAAGCCTGTGTAGAGATTCTTCTGCTCCGACTCGCCGTTGAAGCGTTGGCGAAAGCGTGAGGGCGCGTCGGCGAGAAACTCGCCCGCGCTCTCGAAATCGAAGGTGCCGCTTGCGTCCGAGAGGTCTATGAAAGTTGAACGGATGCCTTGCAGGTCGCCGCCGAATTTGAACGTCTGCGCGCCGCGAAGAACGGTTAGAGTGTTTTGCAGTTGCACGCGCAGCTCGCGCCGGTCGCTTGCACCCGCGTTCGACGAACCGGCGACGAGCGTGCCCGAACGATCTGCCGTCGAGACGGCGGCGAGCGGATCGTCAATCGAGATGAGCACGACGGGACGCGCTTGCGAGTCCGCTGTTCGCAACGCCGGGGTGAGCCTTGAAATTTGCGCACGGAGTTGATTGACGAGGCGGGGCGAGCCGACGAAGTTGTCCGTGTAGGCGAGGGCATCGGAATGGCGCGTGCGGCCTTGCAGCGCATCGGCGAGGCGCGTGCCGCCGCCGAACTGTCGCAGGTTTCGGCTGCGCCCGCGTTGATAGAGAAACGTGGCGTTGTGCGCGTCGGAGAAGTTGTGATCGGTGCGCGCCGTGAAGTTGTAGGCGCGCAGGGGCGTAGCCGTGTGCTCGACGTAGGGCGCGAGTTCGGCGGGTTCGAACGGCGCGGCGGATGAGGCTTCCGTGCGCCGCCCGGCGAGCGTGGTGGGCGCGGGCAGAGGGAAGCGCGGGTTTGCGCGCACGGGAACGAGCGTGTCGATGACGGTCGCATCGAGAACTATTTGAGATTCGTGAGCAATGAAAAAATGGTGTCGCGACGGGCGAGTTGCGCGGTTCCCGTCTGCACCTCCGCTCTCTGTTGCGATGGCGCGCACGCCATCCGGTGCTCCCGCTCTGTCGCGCGCGCCGAAAAGTTTCAGGGGCGACTTGAGTTGGCCGGAGAGAGTGAAGCCGGGAGCGTGCTCTTGCAGGGGCAGACGCTTGAGGCCGCGCGCGTTGTTGAAATAGCTATTGGCGTTCAACGATTCGTCGCGAAAAAAATAGAAGGCGCGGGCGTGAAAATCGTGCGCGCCGCCGCGCGTGCGCAGGTTCACCCTGCCGCCGGATGCGCGCCCGTACTCGGCGGAGAACTGGTTGGTGATGACCTGCACTTCTGCGACGGCTTCGAGCGATGGTTGAAAACGTTCGCGCGCGGCGCGGTCGTCGTTGTTGTCGAGTCCGTCAATCGTGATGTTGTTGGAATAGGCCGCGCCGCCTGAGAGCGCGAACGTGCCCGCTTCTTCCGGCGTGCGCGCGGGCGTGCGATTGCGATCCTCGGCCACGTCGCGCGTCGAGAGCGGCTCTTCCGACACGCCGCCGAGCGTGTAGATGAGATCGAGCGGCGAGCGCGTAGGCGACGGCAACGTCTCCAACTCGGCGCGCGTGAGCGTGCCGCCGACCACCGTGCGCGTCGTGTCAACCACGTTGCCACTCGCCTCGCTTAAGACGACTTGCTCGGCGGCGACGCCCGCCGGTCGCAGGGTGAGATCAAGTTGCACGCGCTGTCCCGCTAAAGTCTCGACGCCCGCGCGTTCCTGCGTGGCAAACCCTTCACAGGCTGCGCGCAACGTGTAGACGCCCGGCGCAAGTTCGACCAGACGATAACGCCCCTCGCTATCCGCGACGACCGAGCGCGCGAAGTTTGTGGCGGCGTGAACGACTGACACTTTCGCGCCCGCGATGCCCGCCCCGTTTTGGTCTATGACGCGCCCGCTGATCACCACGTCGTCGAGGTCTTGCGCGAACGCTGCGCCGACGCCGTAGTGAGCCGGGGCGAGAGGAGACAAAAGGAGCGCAAACAGGCAGGGGCAAATTTGCCAGAGGCAGACGTGAGAGATGGTGTGCAGGGTGCGGGGTCGCATGGGCTGTCTCCTGTCGCGCGGCGGCTGACAGGTGAGGTCGCCGCCGCAGGTTGTGTCGCCTCCACCGCGTGGCGACGAAGGCA
>DASWNS010000050.1:0-6523 GCA_036399115.1 Pyrinomonadaceae bacterium
CTTTCAACTTCTTACGTCGTCTATGGTAACGACGGAATAGTTCCTGATAGCGGGCTTCCCTGCGAAAATCGAGTTCTTCGAGCAGTAAATCTCTCAGTTCGTACCTGATGTGCTTGGTCGTTCCCGGTCGCCATACGGTCAGGAACTCCAGAAAAAAGAAGAGCCAGTTGATCGCGTCGAGGTCTGCCGTAAATTCCTTCAGAATATTCGGGCGGCGAATTTTGACGGCAACTACGTCGCCTTCGTGGAGTACTGCCCGGTAGACGCAGGAGACGGAAGCCGAGCCGACCGGGTCGAAGTTGAAATCGGCAAACGCCTCGTCCACAGCCATTCCCGTCTGGCGACGGATGGCGAGGATCACGTCCTTCTTGTCAATCTTAATCGGCAGGTCGTCCAGCAGCGTTCTCAACTCGTCACAATAGACAGGCGGCAGAACGTCCGGTCGCTGGGAGAGTTGCTGTCCGACTTTGATCATTACGCCGCCGCGATTCACGAGCAGGCGGCGGAAGCGTTTGGCGTCAATCTTCTGGCGTTCTTCGACGTTCGTGATCGTCAGACGATGCCAGAGCAGGCCGACCCAGAAGTAAAACCCGAAGTACAAGAGCCGGAGGAGACGAAAAAAGACCCAGACGCGATTTACCCTGATCGCGCTCGAACGCAATAGAGCCTGATAGGCGAGGTCTGTTTTACCGGTCAAAAAATCCGGGGAATGGAGCGGGTCACGCTCGGATGCGTTCGTGTTCCGCCAATTCTCTAGCTCCGGCTTCTCATGGGTTACGCCCCATCCTCTCGGGTCGCCTCCCTCCGCAACCAAACCGTGTCCATTCCCTTGATAAGATCGAGCCATTACAGAAGCAACCTCGAATCCTTTGCGCTCGCGCCCTAGACCACAGCACTTTTAGCTGTCGCCCGGTCGTCTCCCGACAACATCAATCCGCTTCCAGAGAGCCGCGCGAGCCGCGCTGTCAAAAGCGGCTTTGTGTGCGCGACAAGCTTCTCTCCGGGCGGCAACTTCTCGCCTTTACCGCAGGAAGTTGAAAGGAGAAAGAGCGTTGAGCGGAGAGAGCGACATGCCTTTACCGCCGCCCTTGTTCTTCTTCTTTTTCTTATAGATGATGACCACCGGGACGATCCGCTGGTTCTGGTCGCCCTCGGACAAACCGCCGCGCACCTGCTCGACGGCTAACGCCACTTCGCTCATCAATTTTCCCCGGCCATTCTTGAGTCTCTTAATGGCCTTTTTTTTCCTGCTGCCCAGATCGACGATCACCGGCGTCGGAATGTCTTGAACTACCACGGCGACGCTTGTTTGATTGTTGTCTTTGTCCATCGTGTGCCTCCGAATCTTGTTGATTCCTATTACCCGAGTACTGTTAGTTGACTATCTTCTTCCGCTTGCGCCCCTCGTTTGAAAACCGGCTTACACGCCGCCGGGAGCGCAGAGAGAGATGTGAGCAGAACTGAAAGTCCCACGGCTTCAAAGATGAATGCCCTCGCCCGTTTGTGCCGGGAGTCGAGGGGATAAAGAAGGTGCACCGGCAACCGCAGAGATATGTTGTTGCATATGCTCCAGGCCGCGTGCGTTAGCTCCCGGAAAGCGTCGAGCCGATACCGCGTAAAGCAATAATGCTCCGGACTACCGTTGCGGCATCCGCGAGGTGCGCCCCATGTTGTAACCAGCTTGCTTAATGCCCTCGACGAATCCCCGATCTGCTTTGCGGGCACGGCCTTTGCTTACCAACGCCTTAGAGGAACAAAACATTCTCAGGGTCGAGATTGTGAATGAGCAGGTCACGGCGGCACGCCTGTCATATCGCCGTGAAGCACCTGTCGGCTTTTCCGGTCGCCCGGATCAGGTGCGCCGTTAACCGGAAGCTCCGTTTGACGGCTGTATCCGTTCTCTTTCCTGCCGCATCGCTTCCGACTCGACAAAAAATTTGCGGAACGAATGAAAGTCTTGTTTGAAAGAGCCTGAGCTTGAGTAACTAATGGTGACGGTAAAGCTAACCTCTGAGGGTCGGCTTTTGGTCTTGGACGTTGAGCCTCTCAACATCCTGATGCGCTAGAATTCATTCTGAGGCATGGTCGCCGCGCTGATTTTCACGGCTGACCACGAGCGATGTGTCCGGCACTTCAACAAAATCCTTGGAACCTTTCGCAGGCAGCTATAATGGCAATCGGTGGAAAAATGAGTTTGCGAAAGCGCGCCCGGGATTAAAGGAAAGGCGCATATAGCTTGCGTGCTCGTAGCGGTAAAGCAAAAGAACATGAGCCTTATACTCCCTTGCAAGAAAAGTGTCAAGAAAATCGTTCGGCTCCGTCACGTCACTGTAGGAAGCAGGAATCTCTAATGGAAGTTTCAGACGGCGCGACTGCCGGGGCGCATTTAATTTATTTGCGGCGCGCCGTGTGGCTGGCTCTAGAGGCAGAGGCGGCGGGTAATTTGCCGGTGGGAGCAGTTATTACGCTGGACGATGGTGTGATTGCCGAAGCGGGCAATTCGATTTTACGACCCCATTATTATCCCGGCGGGCACGCGGAAGCCGAGTCGCTCCGGCGTGTCCCCGCGCGCCTGTGGAGCCGTGCGCGCGAGATGACCTGCTACACGACGCTCGAACCGTGTGTGATGTGCATGGGAGCAATTCTGCTGCACGGCATCGGGCGCGTAGTCTTCGGTTCTAGCGACCGGGAAGGCGGGGCGGGTCAACTCTTGCCTCACCTGCCCGCATACTACGCACGCGGCGCGCCCGTTCCCGAATGGATTGGTCCCCTGCTGCCCGAACTCTGCGATGCCCTGTACGAGCGAGCCAGAGAGAAATTCGATGAACTGCCGTGTGGCAAGAGCTTTCGCGGTGAGTAACGAAAGCGGGTCGGGAGGTTTCAAAGTTTCGTTGACAAGAGGCGCGGAGTCGCTTGGGGATGAGCCGCACAGACGCTTGAACTCATCGCTTGCTCCGGTCAACACGATGCAGACGCGAAGTTCACTTCGCCTCTAAGCGAACTCCACATCGTCTTCCTCTTCTTCATCAACGGGTTCGTCTTCATCCGTCTCGTCCGGCTCGCCGGGAGCGGGCGGAGGTATCTCGTCGTCGAACACTATCCCGCAGGTCAGCCCACGCGTCTGCACGTTCATCTACAACGTCCTTTCTTTCAGAGCGGCCACCCTCAAGCCGCATTTTCATCACGCCGCCCGGCTTTGTCCTTCTTCTCTTTCTTCTTCTTCTTTTTGCCGCCCTTCTTCTTCCCTTTCGCGCGTTTATTGACTCCCGTGTCGTCGCTTGGCAGAAGTTGCTGCGGGAGATGCGAGAGATCGACGCCGAACATCTCGTTGATTTTGCTCGTCAGTATCGGCACCAGCACGGTGCCCGTCAGGGCGGGCGCGAGGATGCTCATTCCTTTATCGGTCAACTGCTGGCTGAAATGGTCTGCGAGCGCGGCCAGTTGGTCGAGCAACTGATTCTCGCGGTCGGTCTTCTTCAAAGCAGCGACGACGCTATCACTCAGGACGAAGCCCACCGAGAGCGCGCCGACGCACCATGCGACCGGGTGCTGCCGAAACTGCTCGCGCCAATCGAGCGCATCCGTAACCGACTCTTTAACCGATTGATACTGACCCGCCACCGTATCCTTGATGTCCGTCACGGTCTGCGCGATAGACTCGCGCGCGTCCTCCATGCTGCGCTGGAGCGCGTCTTTCGTTAACTCGTCGTCGCCCGCCGTCGTCGCCAACGACGCGCCGGGTGCAGTCTTGCGCGCGGTTCCCTGCGTCTTTGCCATCGTTCCCTCCTTGATTAAACAGCTTCAGCTCTTAGTCGCCGCAGCGGTTGTCTGCTTCTTCTTATTCTTCGCCGTCTCTTCGGTCTTGGCGTCCTCGCGCTTCGACTTCTTCTGTGGCTTCTCTTTTTTCTTCGCCGAATCGCCCTTCTTTTTCGACTTCGACTTGTCCTGAGATTTGCCCGTGGCCGCCCCGACGACGCTGCCGACGAGAGTGGTCGCCAATCCCAGAGCGATCTCCGGGCCATGTTTTTTGACCAGCTTCTTGACCTGCTTGGTGATGGCCTTCTTGGTCTTGCGTTTAATTACCGGCATCCGATCCTCCTCCGCAATATCAGCCTGCGCCAGCTCATCGAACCTCTTCGCGGCTCACGCCAGAGACGCGACTTTCAAAGTTCTGAGCCGTCAGGCAAACTATAGCAAGTTACCGCCGCGACTGCCGCTGTTCCTGATGAAAACAGCCCCTGCAAAAGTTGAAAAATCGGGCGGGGATGAACTCCGTCTGAAATCCACCTTAAACTTCTTTCGTCGCATCGCCGACGCCTTCAAAATATAGCTGGCTCTCCCAACGCGCCTCGTCCGGAGTTGTTTGCACGCGCTCGTAAGAGCCATCGGGACGGAGCAGGCGCGCCCTCACGTTGTCGCGCAGGTAGGCTTTCAGGAGAACGTCTTTCAAGTACGTCTTGGCATCCGGATCGCTGATCGGCGTCACCACTTCGACGCGCCGGTTCAGATTGCGCGGCAACCAGTCCGCACTGCCGATGTAGAGTTCTTCCGCGCCACCGTTGGCGAAATAGAAGACGCGGCTGTGTTCGAGAAAGCGACCGACGATGCTCCGCACAGTGATCCTCTCTGACAACCCCTGCACGCCGGGGCGCAGCGTGCAGATGCCGCGCACGATGAGGTCAACGGTCACGCCCGCCTGCGACGCTTCGTAGAGCGATTCGATAACCTCAAGGTCTGCAAGGCGGTTAATCTTCGCCGTGATGCGCGCCTCTTTTCCGGCGCGTGCGTGCGCCGTTTCGCGGCGGATGAGTTCGAGCATGCGCCCGCGCAGATTAACCGGGGCGACGAGCAGGCGGCGATATTCCTTCTGGCGCGAGAAGCCTGTGAGGAAGTTGAAGAGCGCGCTCGCGTCGGAGCCGATCTCCCTGTCGGCGGTGAGCAGGCTGAGGTCTGTGTAGAATCTTGAAGTTGTCGGGTTGTAATTTCCCGTGGCGACGTGAACGTAAGAGCGCAGCCTTTCGTCTTCGCGCCGGATGACGAGCGCGACTTTGGAATGCGTCTTCAACCCGATCAACCCGTAGACGACGTGCGCGCCCGCCTCTTCGAGTCGCTTCGCCCACTCGATGTTGTGCTCCTCGTCAAAGCGCGCCTTGAGTTCGACAATGGTGACCACCTCTTTTCCGTTCTTGACCGCCTTGATCAGGGATTGCGGGATCGGCGAGTTTTTCCCCGTGCGATAGAGGCACATCTTGATCGCCACGACGTTCGGGTCGTGCGCCGCCGCGTCGATAAAGTCCGTGATGGTGCTGTAAGAATCGTAAGGATGGTGAAGGAGAACGTCGCGGCTGCCGATGATGTCGAAGATCGTCTCGCGCCCCGTGAGCTTCACGCGGTTCTTCGCTTGCAGCGGCCTGTCTTTGAGTTCGGGCTTGTCGAGACTGTAGAGCGTCATCAGGTCGGGCAGGTTGAGCGGCGCGTCTGTGACGTACACGTCTTCCGCCGTCAGGCCGTCGAGGGAATCTCTCAGAAAGCGTGTCATCTCCGGGGGCATGTCGGAAGCGACTTCGAGCCGGACGGGCGAACCGAAACGGCGCGTGCGCAGAGATTGTTCGACCGTCTGCAAGAGATCAACCACCTCGTCTTCTCTCACGTCGAAATCCGCGTCGCGCGTCACACGAAACGGGTAGACTTCGCCTGCGAGCATGCGCGGAAACAGTTCGCCGATGTTGGCCGCGATCAACTCTTCGAGATAGACGTAGCGCGTCTGGCCTTCGGCAACCGGCACGAGGCGCGGCACGAGCGCGGGAACGGCGATGCGCACGAAGCGCGGCTTGATCCCGCCGACGAGCGATCTGGTGATGCCGTGTTCAGGTCGAGGTCCGACCATCAGGCCGAGGTTGAGATTGAGGCCGGGGATGTAGGGGAACGGGTGCGCCTGATCAACCGACTGCGGCGAGAGCAAGGGGAACACACTGTCCATGAAGAAGAGTTTGAGCGCAGCCTGCTCCGTCCGCGACAGCGAGGCGTAGGCGACGACGGCGATGCCCTGTTCGGCGAGCGCGGGGAGAATCTCTTCGCGCAGGCAGCGCGCCTGCTCTTCGAACATGGGGAGCAGGCGCTCGCGTATGAGGCTGAGTTGGTCTGCGGGCATCAGCCCGTCGGGCGTCGCCTCGATGCCCTTGTGCTCCGCTCGCTCCTTCAACCCGGAGACGCGGATCATGAAGAACTCGTCGAGATTGGTGGAGAAGATGGAGAGAAACTTGAGGCGTTCGAGTAGAGGCTGCGAAGGGTCGCGCGCTTCTTCGAGTACGCGGCGAAAGAATTCAAGCTGGCTCAAGTCGCGGTTGAGCAGGTGGAGCGTGGAATAAGAGGTGTCATCGGTGATCGCCACGCCCGAAGCATTCTCGAATTGGCCGACGTGCGGCAATTGCTGTTTCTTATCTTCCATCAAGTTGTTTCCGTGATTACAAAATATATTTTGCTTTGGAGAGTCTGGCAATAATACGACACACGCGCCCTGCGT
>DASWNS010000051.1:0-3311 GCA_036399115.1 Pyrinomonadaceae bacterium
CGCGTGCGCGGGATGTTCGCGGAGGGCGCGCTCAAGGCGGAGCATCCGGTGTCGGGCGTGAGTTGGTACGAGGCGGAAGCCTATGCGCGCTTCATGGGCAAGCGTCTGCCGACGGAGGCCGAGTGGGAGAAGGCCGCGTCGTGGGATGCGAGTTCAAACCGCAAACGTCTCTATGCGTGGGGCGACGACGAGCCTTCACACGCGCACGGCAATTTCGACCTGCGCTACTGGGATACAACTCCGGTCGGAAGCTTCCGCGCGGGCGCGAGCGGCTACGGTTGTCTCGACATGACGGGCAACGTCTGGGAATGGACGAGCGATCTCTTTGCCGGATACGAAAACTTCAAAGCTTATCCTTATCCCGAATACTCCGAAGTATGGTTTGACGAAGACCATCGCGTCCTCAAAGGCGGCTCATGGGCGACGCACCCGTCCGTCCTGCGCAACTCCTTCCGCAACTTCTTCCGACGCCACTTTCGCATCGCCTTCACCGGAATCCGTCTTGCTTCAGACGCCTAAACCACCTGCAAGTCAACGCAGCACGAGGCGCAGCGCGCGGCCTTGAGCGGGATGGTCGAGAGACAGTGCGGGCAGTCTTTGGTCGTCGGGGCGGCGTCGGTCGCCTGTCTGCTCTTGAGGCGGTTGACGGCGCGCACGATGAGAAAGACGACGAAGGCCACGATCAGGAAGGTGATGAGATCGTTCAGCAGTTGGCCGTAGGCGATGACGGGGATGCCTTCGGCTTTGGCGGCGGCGAGGCTCGCCGGACGCGGTTTGTCCGAGAGGTTGATGAAGAGGCTGGTGAAATCCACGCCTCCGAGCAGCAACCCGATGGGCGGCATGATGATGCTGTCAACGAGCGTCGTGACGATCTTGCCGAAGGCGGTTGCCATGATCACCGCGACGGCGAGGTCTACGACGTTGCCGCGTTTGATAAACTCTGTGAACTCTCTGAACATTTTGGTCGCTCCGAAGTTTTCCCGAAGGGTGCGCGAGGGCGGACGGGAGAGTTAGGTCGAGCGGCGAGGTTTCTATTGTATTTACACGGCAAAGTCAAACGGAAGCAACTGCCCTGCGGCGCGGCGGCGGCGGCCTGTCTGGCGTTCCGCGCCGCCTTCCATTAAACTCGCGTGCAGCTTCGATTTCAGTTAACTTTCGTCGGCAAGAATATTGATGAGCGAACTTCGAGAACAACGCTGGTCGGTCGTGAGCGAGCGCGGCTGTGAAGCGTCGGGCGTGAACTACGAAGCCGCCGCCGCGCTGGTGCGCCGTCTGCGCGAAGACAAGGTTCACGGCCTCTGCATCGTCAGCGACGAAGCCGCGCGCCGCTACAACGCCAACAACAACGGCGCGACCGGAGCCAAGACAACGGAGCCGGAACCTGCCGCGCCGCCCGCCAAAAAACGCGCCCCGCGCCGCAAGAGCGCGAAACTCTCTTAAGCGCAATTCACACGCCGCATAACTAGAACGCCCGGCAGCTTTCGCTACGCGCGCACGCGGAAGTCCGCGACGAGCGGCAGGTGATCGGAGGCGACGAGCGCGGTGAGACTTTTGTGCAGCGTGAGTTGTTCGAGTTCGAGCGCGGGGTCGAAGTAGATGTGATCGAGATGGACGAGCGGGAGCGCGCCGGGATAGGTGCGCGGGCTGCGCAGGTGCGTGCGCACGTCTGCGCTCTGTAGTTGCTCGGTCAGGAGGCGTGTCGCCAAGCCCTTCGTCCATTCGTTGAAGTCGCCGAGGACGATGCGTGCGCCCGTCAGTTCCGCGTTGCCGAGTATCTTGTCGCCGACGAGTTGGCGCGCCTGATGCCGACGCTCGATGTAAGCCGTGCCGAGATGCACGTTGAAGAGATGGAGCAGCGCGCCCCGCGTCGTGCCATTGCCGTTGCCGTCGCTCCTGGCATCGTCGCCCATCTCGATGTCCACGCGCAGGCAGCCGCGACGCTCGCGCCCGCGCCAGGTGATGTCATAGTTGTGTACGTGTCGCCAGGGCAGGCGGCTGAGGATGACGTTGCCGTATGCGCCGCCGGAGAGCCTGCGGTTTTCGCCGATGCAGTAATCGTAACCGAGTTCTTCGGCGATGAAGCGCGCCTGGTCCATCTCGCGCGCCGCGCCGCCCACGCTCAATACCTCTTGCAGCGCGATGATGTCGGCATCCACTTCGCGCAACACCGACGCGATGCGCGCCGGACGCACGCGCCGGTCAAGCCCGCGACACTTGTGCACGTTGTACGTAACGATACGCATGGAGTAGAGGTCGGAAGCCGGAGGCCGGAGGTTAGAAGAGAGCAGTGTTAACTGGCCTCTCACCTTGTGGCCTCCGACCTCCGAATCATTGTTGTCTCTCTAAGAGCATCCCGAACAGTTCGTGGATGCGTTCGAAGACGGAGCGACGTTTCCATTCTTCGTAGGAGACGGCCTTGCTCTCGGCGCGGTCGCGCTCGAAGTCTTCCGTGATGCGCGCGGCAAGATTCGTGTCGAAGGCGGCGAGGTTGACTTCGTCGTTGATGCCGAACGAGCGGTTGTCGAAGTTGGTCGAGCCGACGACGCTCCACATACCGTCAACCACGAGCGTCTTGGTATGGATCATCGTCGGGTTGTATTCGTAAATCTTCGCGCCCGCCGCGAGCAGGTCGCCGTAGAGACGGCGGCTGGAGTTGCGCGTCAGGGCATGGTCGCTCTTCTTGCCGGGCACGATGATCTGAATTTTGACGCCGCGCTCCTTGATGGCGCGCACCATCTCTGCGCGCGCGCTGCGGTCCGGGAGAAAGTAGGGCGTCGTGATGAGGACGCTCTCTTGCGCGGAGGCCAGAAGCATCTGAAAAAGGATGCGCGCACGCGTCGAGCGTCCGGTCGAGGGCGAACTGTTGACGACGAGCGAAGGCGTGCATTCCTCCGCACGGCAGGCGGGAAAGTAGTCCTTGTGCGCCAGAATCTCGCCCGACGCTTCGAGCCAGTTCTCCGCAAACGTCGCCTGTAGATTCGCCACCGCGTCGCCTTCCACGCGAAACATCGAGTCGCGCCAGCGCGGGTGGTCTTTGACCGGATAACGCCAGTGGTCTGCGAAGCCCGCGCCGCCGAGGAAGCCGACGAGTCCGTCTACGATGATCAGTTCGCGGTGCGTGCGGTTGTTGATGCGCGGCAGCGTGTACCATTTGAAAGGGTGATACCAGCAGACGCGCCCGCCCGCCGCGCGCAGTTCTTTGAAGTAGCTGTTCCACGAAGCGAAACTGCCGATGGCGTCGAGCACGAGATTTACCTGCACCCCCGCGCGCGCACGCTCCGTCAAGACTTTGACGAACTCGTCGCCGACGC
>DASWNS010000052.1:0-6908 GCA_036399115.1 Pyrinomonadaceae bacterium
GACGGTGAACTTGTAGACCGTGTCGGGCTTGGCGGTGTAGTCGCTCCAGAGAAAGCTCTGAATCGGATGCTCCCACGTGCTGAAGCGAATCTCTTTCCCTTCCGCGTTTAAAGCCCGCGGGTCGGGGACGACTGACTTGAAGACTTTCAGCGACCGGAGCCACTTCGGTCCCATGTTCTCGCCGCTCACAACGTCACGCCTGAAGGCGAAGCCCATCAGCCCCTGCCGCCGCTCCTCGGCGCAGTCGAGCGCGATGAGCACGGTGTGGGTTCCCGCAATCGCCTTGGCCCTGAAATCTCCTTTAGTCTTGATGACACGCATCGCGGACTCTCCCTCCTTCAAACTCTACTGGCCTTAGTTCCCGAGCGCCTCGTTCAGAAGCTTCGCGAGCCGCACGCCGCCGAGCTTCAACTGCTGGTCAACGACGCTTTTGTTGGCGGAATAATACTCGTCGGCGAGCCGGTAGCAGCCGGACAGTTTCCCGGACTTCACGTCCTTAACGCCGCAGCCCAGGTTAAGGGGCGGGAGTTTCCCGTACACCCTTTGGACGGCGGTGTTGTACGACTCGCCCGTCCATGCGAAGACGTCCCCGGCCTGCATCTGCGCCAGCCCCGAACTCCCCCCGGCCTTGAGTTCTTGCAGGAGCCTTCTGTAGTACTGATCCTCCGACAGATTGCCGACAGCCATCGTGTGGGTGATGAAGCCGCTGTCCCAGACGGAGTGGAGATTCATCGGCCCGTAAGGCGTTTTGTCGTCGCCGAACCACTCGGCGTATTTGCGGTTGCCACCGACGTCGCCCATGTTCTTCGGGTCGTTGACCGCCTTCACGTCGGCCTTGTCGGCGACGTTGTGTAAAGGTTGGTGCATGTCGCCGAGGATGTGGACGAAAAACTTCAGCGCCTCGGAGCGGCTCGTTAGCTCCTCGCCCCACTCGTGCCCTTTCTCGTTCGGAACCTTCTGGTTCCTGAGGACGGCCTGCAAACGTTCCAGCGCCTGGATCGCACAATCCCCCCGCTTCGAATCCATGACACAGTCCCGCGCCGGCTCGTACGTGAAGCGTTGGGGGCCGTCCGGGTTCTGCATGATTACGGGGATGTCAACGAAGTGCCAGTTGGCGGTGTAGGGCCGCTGATCCTTGACCGGCGGGTCGGGCCACGGGGCGACGCACGCCAGCCCTTCGACCAGAAACGTCGCCTCCTCGGCCTTCGTCAGTTTCGCCTTGCTCGTCAGGGCGAACATGGCCGGGCATTTCGACTTGAAGTAGGCCGGGTTGTTGCGGGCGTCATTCCGTAGAAGCTTGCCGACCTCTGCCGCGGCGGCGGGCGTCAGGAAACTCGCCGCGATGCGGGCCGTGATGCGGTGCCCTTCGTCCCCCCAGGCGAGGGAAGTGCCGGGCAGCATGGCCGTGACCCCGAGGCACATCAACAGCGCGACAAAGCGTCCCCCATGGGGAAGCAAATTTCTTATGGGCATTGGTTCTTACCTCCACGGCGGGCGTAATGCGTATGCCGAAGGCCGCTCGTTGATTGGTTGTGGCTGGATTGATGAGGCCAACGAGGGAAGACTCTCGTTAGCATGAGCGACATTTGAAGACGCGCCGAAGATATTCCTTACGCGAGTGTATGTCAATAACTTTATGCGGCACGTCTGAAGGTAGTTGCGACGGCATTAAAAGCTTGCCCGCCGGTTAAGTTCGTCTTAAAGTGGCGGCACAAAGTTCGACGATTACCGACCGGCCATCGAAAGGGAGAACTCTATGAACGCCAAGTTGCGGGAACATGTAAGACGCGTCATGCAGGAGCGGGGACTCACCGTCTACAGGGTCGCCCAGGGCAGCGGCGAGCGGCTCAGCACAGACCGCCTCGACGACATAAGACAGGCCCGGGCCGAAAATCTTTCCGACAGCGAGATGGAAGGACTCGCGAAAGGCTTGGGTGAGTCGGCGGATTACTTGCGCTCGCTAATTGACACGCCGTAGCGGCGGGCGTCGGCGGCGAAATAAACATCCCGGAAGGTTTGAGGGTGACGGCGTGACGCCTTCACCCTCCCCTTTCATCCTCACGCGGTTGCCGCCCGCCTCGAAACGAGGCGCGGGGCAGCGCCGTTCGTAGAGACTTTCTTCACCTCAAAAATAAAAGGCTTGCAACGCCAGGGCTTATAGTATATAAGCCCTGCGTCAATCACACGGGGCGTTGCGGCAGCTGCCGCGTTCTCTCAAGTCAACGCGTCTTTACCTTACCTAAAACAAAATTATGATTGGTGGCCTAGTCTGCAACGACGTAGTCGAGCCAGGTCTGTTGCCCGGGGACGGACAGGAACTGTCTCACCGGACTCGCGAATTCCTGTGGCGCATCTTCGTCGAGATCGGCAATTGCTGGAAGAACGTCTGGTGGGAGTCTTCCAACCTGAAAAGCTCCTGGCTCGATCTCGTCAAGGCGAAGTCAGAATGCCCGCCCAGTTACAACGGCGAGTACGTGAACGCTGTGTACGTCGTACAGGAGTTGCTCGACATGTACGGCGAACCGTATGCGTTCTACAAGCTCTTCTTCGAGAGCGGCATTCCGTCCGGCCCGCCGACGACGCGCCTCGCCCACGCGAAGAGGTATGTCGTCGATGAGTTTATAAGAATGCAGGTGCTGGCGAGCGGCTTCAAGCATTTCGGCGGCAAGAATTCCAACTACAAGGGCTACGTCAAAGGCTCCCGGTACAGCCTCATGCCGGAGGTCAGAGAGTTCATCGAGTCGGCGGAGGAGTCCAAGGCAGAGTCCGAGTGAAGGCTGTTTAGTATGAAGACCAAATACATCCTTGTGGGCTCCGGGGTCGCCGGGACAACCATCGCCAAACGCCTTTTAGAGCACGACCGCAACACTTCCATCCTGATGTTGGAGGCAGGCCCGGTCATCGAGGCCAAAAGCCGCCGGGGTTGGTGGGATCACGTCACCCTTCCCGGCGAGCGAACGCCGTACAACTACACCTATGACCTGGACTGGGAGGCGAAGACAACCGGGAACGTTAATTTCATCAGCGCCGGCGCGAGGGTCAAAGCCTACGGCGGTTCGACGATGCACTGGGGGGCTTGGGCGTTGAGGTTCAAGCCGGAGGATTTTCACCTTTATTCCAACACGGGCGAGGGCGGCAAGTGGCCGATTACGTATGATGATTTAGAGGAGTATTACTGTCAGGCGGAAGAGTACATGTCGGTCTGCGGCGACGACGGGGAAAAATGGAGCCGGAGGAGCAAACCCTACCCGATGCCGCCATTCAAGTGGACGGCTGCCGACGGCCTGATGATCAAGGCGTTCCGGGAGGTGGGCATCAAGCCGGGCAAGATGCCCATCGCGCGCTACCGCAAGTGTATGACGACGGGCACCTGTAAGTACTGCCCGTTCGGCGCGAGATTCAGCGCGCAGTACGTTCTGGACGACCTCAGGGAAGACCCCCGCCACCAAAATTTCATCGTCCGCCCGAACTCGCCCGCCACCAAGATTGTTTGCAGCTCCCGCGACCAGATAGAGGCCATCGAGTACGTCGATAACCAGACCGGCGAGACGATTCGGGAGCACGCCGACACCTACATCATCTGTTCGGGGGCGTATGAGACCCCGAAACTGTTGATGAACTCGACGAACCACTTTTGGGAAAACGGCGTCGGCAACGACCACGACCTGCTGGGCCGCTTCATCATCTCCCACTCCATGCTGAAGGTTCGTGGGAGCTCGCCGACGAATAAAGAGAAGTGGTTCCAGGAATACGATTTCCCCACTCTGATGTCGCGCACCTACGACACAGAGGAACAGCAGAAGAAGGGGAAAATATTCCTGTTCAAGAACAGAGTCCTGCCCAATATCGACATCGCGTCGCTGATGATCGGCGGGAACACGCCGGCTCAGATCGACAAGATAGTCAGCGGGGAGATGGAACTGGAACTACAAGCCTTCATGGAAGAGAAGGGCAAGTTCGAGAACCGCCTGCAAATCATCCCCGGCAAAGACAGGTTCGGGCTGCCCCTCACCACGGTCAACTTCAACCGGACGGACGAGGAGAGAAAGAACACGGAAGACCGCTTGAGCATCATGAGGAAGGTGATTGACGCCATGGGGCTGAAGTTCGTCTTCGGCAAGACCGAAGCCCCCGGCGCGCATCACACCACGGGCACCTGCAAGATGGGAAACACTCCCGAGGAGGGCGTCACCGACTCGAACCTCAAAGTCCACGACATTAAAAACCTGTACCTCTGTTCCAACGGGGTCTTCCCAACCGGCAGCGCCGTCAACCCGACCCTGACCCTGGCGGCGCTGTCCATGAGGCTGACGGATCACCTGATCTCCCAATCCAATGGCAACTAATCAAATATGAGCGTAGCCCAACAGCAGATTGAGAAGAAAGTAGAGATAGTCTTATCTCTCGAAAACCCCCCCGTCTCCGAGCACGTGGACTGCTTGACGAGCCCTTCGTTGCAGTCCCTCTCGCGCGAGGCCAGGCTGGCGCTCCTGAAGCAGTCTTTAAGCCAGGCCGTCACCCTTGAGTTCGCGACCATCCCCATCTACCTTGCGGCGCTCTGGTCTATAAAGCACAACCTGCACCCCGCCGCCATCTCCATCAGAAACGTAGTCCAGGAGGAGATGCTGCACCTGGCGCTGGCCTGCAACATGCTCGCGTCGATTGGCGGCAACCCCAAACTCTACGACACGACCACGAACGGTTTGAGCTATCCCGCGAGGCTCCCCGGTGGGGTGCACCCGGAGCTGGTCTTGAAACTCTCGGGGCTGACGGACGACGCGCTGGACGATTTTCTGGAGGTCGAGTTACCGCAGGAAGAGATCGACATCGAAGAGTTCAAGGGCAAATACAATTCCGGCGACGAGCACCACAACCACTCACAGACCATCGGGGCCTTGTACGGTGCGATTAGCGGAGAGTTTAAAAATCTCCAGCCCAGGATGACGCCCGACAATCAGGTATCCGGCCCCCTCTCCTGGTTCGTGGTCGACACGCCGGAGAAGGTCGACAGCGCCATCCACTGGATCGAGACGCAGGGCGAAGGGGCCATCGATACCTCGCCCAAGAACACGGGGCTGAAGAATCTGTCGCACTTCTACCGTTTCTGGGAGATACGCAGACGGCAGAAGATAGAGAAAGACCCGGACACCGGGAAGTTCGTCTTTATGTCGCCGCTGGAGTTCCCCGACGTCTGGCCGATGGCCGTCGTGCCGGAGGGCGGATACCGTAAGGAAGACGTCTCGGAGGAGGTCTGGCTGCTGCTGTCCAAGTTCGACGAAACCTATTCCAACTTAATGAAGCTTTTAGAAAGCGCATGGGGCGCAGGCGGGCAGGCCGCTCTGTGGAAGGCCATCGACACGATGTTCGACCTTGAGAAGTACGCCATCCCCCTGATGCAGATTCCGATCCCCGAGGGCGAGGGCAACTACGGCCCTTGCTTCAGGTTGATTTAAACGGACGTGCGGTCGGAATTTTTCAATTCAGCCTGAAGCGAAGACCTCGCCGACTTTTAACCGATACATGAAAAACAAAGCTTACAAGAACTGGCGCGTGGTTCGGTCGGTGGAACTCAACGCTCCCGCGCAGGAAGTGTGGAACTTGGTCGGCGGATTCTTCAACATACACAAATGGCACCCGGACATCGTCCAGACGGAAGTTCTCAGCGATCAGACGGAGATGTCCGCCGTCAGGCGTCTGTTGACCTTTCCGGGGCAGCCGAAGACCACCGAAGAACTCATCTTCATGGACAACGAGAATTTCCACTACCGCTACAAGTGGCACGAAGGCGAGTGGGGGGAGAAGGTGCAGCGCTACGTCGCGGAGATCAAGGTGTTGGAGCTTGAACTCGACCAGCGCTGCGTCGTCCAGTGGTCTTCGACCTTCTACTACTTTGAGGACGCGCTCACACAGTTCTACCAGAACGGGTTCGCCGCGCTGGTCAAAAAATTCGGATGAGGCTTGGGCCGGGTCGTTTCAACTAAGGAGACTATAAGTCATGGGAAGCATGGTAGAGATCAACGACACCCTTCAACTGACGACCGAGCAGGGCTTCCCGGCGGACTTGCTGGATTTGAAGAAGCACCAGAAAAAACCGATCAAGCTGAACGACGTGCAAGGCAAGATATTCGAATTCAAGGACAAGGCGTCCGCGCGCATTTTTCAGCTCGACCCCGTCCGCGTCTACTACGTACACAACATCAAAGGGAAGTGGCTTTTCTGGGGGAGGGTCTTCATCCAGTCGCTGACGATCTACAAGAACGTGGACGCGAAAGGCAACTGGAAGGAGGGCGACTGGCTCACCTCCGGCACGTACAAGATTATCGACATCTACGACCCCAGCTATCAGAAGACCTTCACGCTGCACGAAGCCCCGCCCGACAGGAACTATTTCAAGTAACAGAGCGCGGACGATTGATGCCACCCAGAATCACAAAAGCGCAGAAGCGGGAACTGGTTCGGCAGGCAGCGGAGGCGCTTAAGAATCCACACGCCAAGGCTTACCCCAACGTCTACGCCGCGGCGGCCATGCGTGGCGCTTCTGAAGCTTAAGATGATGATTGCAGAACACGGTGAAATCTAAATGTTCAATGCGGCACCTTGGACGGTTGAAGCCTGAGGATATCTTTTCCGTGCAGCCCTCGCTGTAAATATCTTCCACCACAGCTTATGCACAGCCCTTCCCCTATTTGGGAAGGACTTTATTGTTTTGGGAAGAACTTTATTGTTCGCAAACACCTACGGCTCACTAGATAAATAAACAAGGTAGTACGAACTTTGTGAACAGGCGGTATTACGTCCAGTAAGCGCTTTGAACAGCTCGAACTGACGCAAAAAGGCGCCTATCCATCCCCACCGCTTTTATAGCTCTCAGCAAAGAACATCATTTTCTCAGTAAAGAACATTATTCC
>DASWNS010000053.1:0-19213 GCA_036399115.1 Pyrinomonadaceae bacterium
GCTCGACAAGCGCTTTGGTGAGTTGTTGGAGCAAGCCGTCTTGACCGAGCAAGTCTTCGGGCGGACTAACTATTGTTGAGTGTCAGCGGGGACGTCCAACTATGCTTGTACCGTAGCGGTAAACGCCCGCACGAGGATTTCCCTCGTACGGGCGTTTACTATTGTTGTTCTCAGACCAGAACTTTGTTACACAGACCAGAACTTTGTTACACAGAACAAGACTTTAATTCGCTTGGACACTTGGACATCTCTAAGAGCCGCCGCCGCTTGAGAGTTTGCCGACGAGGGTGAAGAGGGGCATGTACATGGCGATGACGATGCCGCCGATGGTGACGCCGAGGAAGCCGATCATGGCGGGTTCGATGAGGGTCAGCATGTTGGCGATGGCGGTGTCAACTTCTTGTTCATAGAAGTCGGCGATCTTGCCGAGCATCGAATCGAGCGCACCCGTCTGTTCGCCGATGCCGACCATCTGCGCCACCATGTTGGGGAACACGTCGGTCGCCTTCAGCGGTTCGACGAAACTTTCGCCGCGTTCGACGCCGGTGCGGATGCCGCGGATGGCTTCTTCGATAACGAGGTTGCCGGCGGTGCGAGCCGTGATGTCGAGCGATTGGAGGATGGGGACGCCGGAGGAGAGCAGGGTGGAGAGCGTGCGCGAGAAGCGTGCGATGGCGATCTTGCGCAGGACGGGTCCGATGATCGGGGCTTTCAAAAGCAGTCGATCAGTGGTGCGCTGACCGTTCGGGGTCTTGCGATAGGTGCGTAGGCCGACGCCGGCGGCAATGAGGCCGACGAGGATGCAGAGGCCGCCCCAACCGGCGACGAAATCGCTGAAGGCGACGACGATGCGCGTGGGGAGCGGAAGCTTTTCGCCGGGTCCGAGGAGTCCGAGGAAGATCGTCTGGAACTGCGGAATGACGAAGATGAGAATCGCGGCCACGACCAGACACGCAATGACGATCACAGCCGAAGGATAGATCATCGCGGAGATGACATCGCGTCGCAGTTTGACGATCTTTTCGATGAAGGTTGACAGGCGTTGCAGGATGATGTCGAGAATACCGCCCGTCTCACCCGCTTCGATCATGTTGACGAAGAGTTGATCGAACACTTTGGGATGGTTCGACATGGCGACCGCCAGCGTTGACCCCTCTTCCACGTCCTGCCGGGTTTGCGTCAAGACTTGCTGAAAATATTTGTTCTCCTGCTGGCTCGCGAGAATGTCCAGACATTGCACGAGCGGCAGCCCCGCATCGATCATCACGGAGAATTGACGCGTGAAGATCGATAACTCTTTAGACTTCACTTTGCCGCGCCCGCTCAACTTCGGCACGGCGATCTCGCGCCCCTTCTCTTTGACGGAGGTGAGCATGACCTGTTCGCGCCGCAACAGTTGTTTCAACATATCGCGGCTGTCGGCGACGCGTTCGCCGACCATCACTTCGCCGAGTCGGTTGCGGCCTTTGAAGACATAAGTGGGCATCTGTGAAAACTCCTTAAGAACAGTGACAAGTGACAAGTGACGAGTTAAGACTTGTAGATCGTGAATAAAAAGTCTGTCTTCGTTGCGTGACGATTGACGGCTTTTGCTTGTTACTCGTCACCCGTCACTTGTCCCTGCTTTATCTTGTGGGACGTGCGCCGATGGGACGCGCCTGTGCGTAGGGGCTGGGATGCGCGCCGGGGCGGGCGGGCGTGTTCTGCGCGCCGTTCTGGCCGTTGCCCGTGTTGACACCCGCGCCGTGTTCGATCAGATCGCGCAGTTCGTCCGTGTTGGACGAACGCTGCATGGCGAGTTCGAGCGAGATCAGGCGTTTGTGATAGAGCGTGGCGAGCGCCTGATTGAAAGTCTGCATGCCGTACTTTTCCTGACCCGTCTGCATCATCGAGTAGATCTGATGAATCTTGTCTTCGCGGATCAGGTTGCGGATGGCCGCATTGGGGACGAGGATTTCCAGCGCGGCGACGCGACCCTGCCCGTTCGCGCGCGGCAGGAGCGCCTGACACATGATGCCTTCGAGCACGAGCGACAACTGCGCGCGAATCTGCGCCTGCTGGTTGGAAGGGAACACGTCGATGATGCGGTTGATGGTGGAAGCGGCAGAGTTCGTGTGCAGGGTGGCGAAAGTTAAGTGGCCGGTTTCGGCGATGCGCAGGGCTGATTCGATGGTTTCGAGGTCGCGCATTTCGCCGACGAGCACTACGTCGGGGTCTTGCCGGAGCGCGGTGCGCAGGGCGTCGGCGAAGCCTTTGGTGTCCGAGCCGACTTCGCGCTGGTTGACGAGGCAGGACTTGTGATTGTGCAGAAACTCGATGGGGTCTTCGATGGTCATGATGTGCTCATGACGTTCACGATTGATCTTATCGATCATCGCGGCGAGCGTGGTCGATTTACCGGAGCCGGTCGGTCCCGTGACGAGAATGAGTCCGCGCGGCTTGTCGCAGAGCTTGGTGACGACCGCCGGGAGGCCGAGGTTCTCGAACGACCTGATCTCGTAGGGGATGGCGCGGAAGACGCAGCCGACCGCGCCGCGCTGGTTGAAGAGGTTGGCGCGGAAACGGGAGAGGCCGCGCACGCCGAACGAGAAATCGAGTTCGAGCGCTTCCTCGAAGCGATGCTTCTGCGCGTCCGTGAGCACGCTGTAGGCGAGCTGCTTGGTGTCCGCGGAGGTGAGCGTCTTGAAGCCGTCGAGCGGTTTGAGCGCGCCGTCGACACGCACCTGCGGAGGGGTGTTGGTGGTCAGGTGTAAATCCGAGCCGCCCAGTTCGATCAATTTTTTGAGCAGATCGGAGAGCGAGACTTGATCCGCCAGTGAAGATTCGTTAGCTGACATTTTTCTTTATGAACTCCGTGGGGAAGATTGCCCGAATTGCGGAGGGCGAGCGCGCCGAGCGGTGCTGGCTGCTATTGCTGCGGCGCGTCTGAAAAAGTGGTTTCGCGCGATGAGCGAAGAATTAGACGCTCACTGTTTGTATTTGGCGGTCGTCGAGTTGACGGGGTTGCGGCGTGAGCCGAGCGCGACGATGGCCTGCTCGGACTCGGTTGCGAGCGAGTCTGCGAATTCGGCGGGCGCGTTCGTCGCAAGGCTATAGACCTGCCCGTCGGATTCCGTGAAGTAGAAGGTCCAGGCGCGGCGTTCGCCGTTAGCGGCCATGCTCTGCGCGGTGACGACGAACACGCGGCGTTCGCCGAACTGGCGTTGCACGTCGTTCGTCACCCAGCCGCCCTCGGCCACCATCCGGTTGATCACCGTGCGACGCAGGAGCGTGACGGGGACGCCGCCGAAAGTTTTGCTGCGCGCGTCGGTCGTGGCGGGCGCGGCGGATTGCAAGTTGACGCGCGACCAGACGGCTGAGGAGCGCACGCGTCCGTCTGCGGCGCGCACGTTGAAACGCATTTCACCTGCGCGCCCGGAAGCCGTGCTGCTCCAACCGCTCGGCAAAGCAGAGGCGTTGGCGACCGGAGCCGCTACGCGCGCCGCCTCTTTCGACGCATCTTTCGACGCCGTAGGCGCGACCGCGAGCATGGGCATCGGGGTCGGCGTCACGGGAGTGATGCTTGAGAGCGCGGCGGTGCTCGGCAGAGTCACCTCGGGCAGCATGAGATTGCTCGCCTGACCCGTGGCCGTCTTCGCGCTCGCATGGTTCGTGGCGGGCGCGAAGGGGGAGATGGGCTTGGTTTTGGTCGCCGTCAAGATGGCAGCGCGACGGCGTCGGCGTTCGGCAGCGAAGGCGCGCTGGCGTCGGAGGCGCGCACGGTAGCGTCGCCACCAGGCGCGAGAGTGGCGGCGCGCGGCGCGTCCTTTGTGACGGCGCGAGGCGGAGGGGCGCGACCCCCAATGCGCCAGCGATTGCGAGAGCGGCAGCGTCGCCGCCACCGTGCACATGATGAGTATCGTTAAAACTAAAGCGCGCAAAAACATTGGGAACCTCTCTTTAAGCGACCGTCTCGCGCACGACCTCTTCGAGGGTGGTCACGCCGTTTCTAATCTTCATCAATCCCGATTGACGCAGGGTGAGCATCCCGCTTTCAACCGCACGCTTGCGCAGTTCGAGCGCCGACGCGCCGATCAGGATCAATTCGCGGATGTCGTCCGTGATCTCCATCACTTCGTAAAGACCGACCCGGCCTTTGTAGCCGGTGTTGTTGCACTTCGCACAGCCCTTGCCTTTGTAGACCTTGAGGTCGCGCGCTTCGTCCTGCGTAAAGCCGATTTCGACGAGAGCTTCGGCGGGCGTCGGGAGCACTTCTTTGCATTCCGTGCAGACGCGGCGAATGAGGCGTTGCGCCTGAATCAGGTTGACGGAGGTGGCGACGAGGAAAGGCTCGATGCCCATGTTCATCAGGCGGGAGATGGTGGAGGGCGCGTCGTTGGTGTGGAGGGTGGAGAGAACGAGGTGCCCGGTGAGCGCGGCCTTGATGGCGATCTCGGCGGTTTCGAAGTCGCGGATTTCGCCGACGAGGACGATGTTCGGGTCTTGGCGCAGGAAGGAACGCAGCGCGGCGGCGAAGTTCAAACCGATCTGCTCTTTCATCTGCACCTGATTGATGCCCATCAGGTTGAACTCGACCGGGTCTTCCGCCGTCATGATGTTCGTCTCGGTCGTGTTCAGAGACTGGAGCGCGGAGTAGAGCGTGTTGGTCTTGCCCGAACCGGTCGGTCCCGTGACGAGCACCATGCCGTAGGGGCGCGAGATGTTGCGCTTGAACTTGACGAGCGATTCCGGCTCGAAGCCGAGCTTCGTCATGTCGAGCATCAGCTTCTCTTTATCGAGGAGACGCATCACGACTTTTTCGCCGAACAGCGTCGGCAGCGTCGAGACGCGGAAGTCCAACTCGCGTGAACGACCTTCGGCGCGCAGCTTGATCTTGATGCGCCCGTCCTGCGGCAGACGTTTCTCCGAGATGTCGAGCTTCGACATGATCTTGATGCGCGAGATGAGCGCGTCGCGCAGGCGAAGCGGGGGGTGCATCACGTCGTAGAGCACGCCATCAATGCGCAGGCGAATACGCATCTCTTTTTCGTAAGGCTCGATGTGAATATCGGAAGCCCCGCGTTGCAGCGCGTCCACGAGCAGGACGTTGACGAGACGCACGACGGGCGCGTCCTCGCTCATGCGCGCCAGGCTCGACACGTCTATCTCGTCGTCTTCGTCAATAACTTCAACGTCCCGGCCAGCCTCTTCGTCGAAGTCCAACTGTGCGAGCGAGACAGCGTCCGTCGTCATGGCAAAGGCGTTAGCGTGGCCGTTGCCGTTCGATCCGGCCAGCGTGGCCTCAACCATGCTCGCCAGTTCGATCTCGCGCGTCCCGCCGTAATATTCCTCGATGGCCTCCTGCACGCCCGCTTCCGAGACGACGACTGGCTCGATGTTCAAGCCCGTCATAAACTTGATGTCGTCCATGGCGAAGACGTTCGTGGGGTCAACCATCGCCAGCGTCAAAGTCGCCCCGACGCGCGAGAGCGGCAGCACCGAATATTTGTCGGCAACATCGCGCGGGATAAGGCGGATAACCGACGCGTCAACGTCGAACAGGTCGAGATTGACGCTCGGCACGCCGTACTGGCGCGAGAGCACAGCCGTCACCATGTCGTCGGAGACAAGGCCGAGTTTGACGAGGTTGAAGCCGAGACGCCCGCCGTGCTCGCGTTGGTAGTCGAGCGCTTCGCGTAGCTGCTGCGGCGTCAGGATATTTTCACGGACGAGAATTTCGCCTAATTTAGCTGACATTTCTTGACTGTTTCCACAGACTTCGGACGCTGTTAGGGAAGAATTTGAGACGAGGCAGGCACTTCAATTAACTCGGATAAAGGAGATGTACGCGAGACGCGTGCTGTTTGTCTTAAGGCAACGATGGCAAACATCGTTGGCAAAATCATGTTAACGGACGAGTCGTGTGGCTGTCAAGATGAATATGCGTTGACGCGCCGGAAGGTTGAAAGGAGTGCGAAAAGGCGTATTTCAGGCCGATTTTTAAATAGAGAGGGCGCGTCGCGGTTGTCAAATTGAACGTTGGAGGGGCGTGAGGCGGGGTGGGGGAGGGTTTAAAGGCGAACGGGCGACGCCTGTTTGAGCGTCGCCCGTTCGTTTTTGAGATTGAAAAGAGTTTAGGTTTTGCGTTTTTTGGTGGCGGTCGCTTTGTCAGCCGGTTTGGGCTTGAGAGCTTCGTTGAGTCCGGCGACGGCCTCTTCCGCCATCTGCTTGCGCGGGTCGGTGGCGGGAGCTTTGCTGGCAAATTGTTCGAGCATGTCGCGTCCTTCAGCCGTCTTCGCGCCGGTCGGGTCGGAGGCTAAGGCGAGGCCGAGGCCGTAGATGGCGTCGAGGTTGCTCGGGTTGCTAGCCAGAATCGCCTTGTAGGCCGCGATGGACTCGTCCACGCGCCCGCCCTGAAACAGCGCATCGCCGAGGCTCGCCTCCGCTTTGGTCTTCTTCGCCGCGTCGGTTTCAGAGGCGATATACTCCTGAAACGCCTTGATGCCCGCTTCTGTATCGACCTGCGCGTTCGTTTGCAGCGCGACGCGATAAGCCTCTGCGCGCTGGAACAGGTAGTCTAACTCGTCGGTCTTCGCCGCGTCGGGCGCGGAGGCGACGCGGTCGGCTTGCGGCGTCCGGTAGTTGGTAATGGCTTTCTCCATCGTCTCGGTGGCGAGTTTCAAATCGGCGCGCGCAGACTCTTTGCCCGCCTGATCTTTAGTCTTCGCGGCGGCGTTGTATTTGTCCACGCCGCGCGAACGGAGCGCGATGGCCTTGTTGCGATAGACGACGGCTTCGGCGGGGTCAATCTCTATCGCCTGATCGTAGGTGGTGATTGCCAGATCATAGTTCTTGGCCTTGAGGGCTTCGTTCGCCGCCTTGAAGACTTCGGGGAGTTTGGCGTTTCGCTCTTCGATCCTCGCATTCTTGGCTTTGACCGCAGCGATCTCTTTATCCAACTCCTCCTGTTTCTTCTTCGCTTCTTCCGCGCTCATCCTCGGCGCGGCGGCTGCCCCGGTTGCGCCCGGTGCGGCGGCAGCGGTCGGAGTTTTTGCGCCGCCTGCGGCCTTGATCTCGGCCAGCGTCAGCGTCCTGCCGTCGCCGGGGTTGAGCGAGAAGTTGTTGGCCGACTGACGGTTGAGATTGATGTTCTGGATATAACTCGGAGTCGCGTTCGGCGCGCTGACGACGAGGGTGTAGACGCCGGTCGGGTCGATCCCGGCGTAGAGGTATTCGCCCTTCTTATCCGTTTTTACTTTCTTGTATTGTTTAATATCGGTGCGGTGAATCTCCACGAGCGCATCGGGGAGCGGGACTTCCGTGCCATCGGCCTGCTTGAGCGTAACCTTGCCGGTGGCGGTGGCCGTGAACTGTGCCGAGGCGTTGACGGCGAAGGTCGCCAAGAGCAACGCGGCGACGACGAAGTGTGTGAATTTTTGGATACGCATATTGGGCTTCTCCTGTAAATGATTCTGTAGGGAGTTTAATTATAAAGGGGAATTCAATCAAGTCTTCAGCCGCCCGTTAAGATGCGTGCGGAGGCTGGCCGGTTGTCATCGTTCGTCTCACCTCAATACCAGCTCGACGGGCAAATCAAGCATACGGAACAGGATCGACCGCGCCCGCCTCCCGAAACGCGCGCAGGCGCAGGGCGCACGAATCGCAACGCCCGCAGGCGCGCTCCTCCGCTTGATAACAAGACCAGGTGAGTTCGAGCGGCGCGCCGAGTGCGAGGCCGCGCCGGATGATCTCGGACTTGCGCAGGTGTATGACGGGCGTTTTGATCTCGACGCGCGTTTCGGGGCGCGTCCCCGTGTCGATGGCCTGCTGGAAAGCCGCGTAAAACTCCGGTCGGCAATCTGGATAACCGGAAGAGTCTTCGGCCACCGCGCCGATGTAGATGGCACGCGCACGCAGCACTTCCGCCCAACTCGCGGCGATGGCGAGCAGGTGAGCGTTGCGAAAAGGCACATAACTCGTCGGCACTTCGCGTGCGCTCAGGTTGGCCGCCGCGACCGGAATCCGCGCATCCGTCAGAGACGAACCGCCGATGCGCGCCAGGTAATCGAGCGAGGCGACGAGTCGCTTTGTCACTTTGTAATGCTCCGCAAGTTCCTGAAAAGCACGCCCCTCGCGCGCCTGTGTGCGCTGGCCATAAGAGACGTGGAGAAAAGCCAACTCCTCATGCTCCGACGCCGCGATGGCCGCCGTCACACATGAGTCCATGCCGCCGGAGACGAGACACACGGCCAGTGGAAGGGATGAGGGATGAGGGATGAGGGATGAATCAGAAGCCTCCGCGTCAAGGCTCAACTCTTCGTCCTCAGACGCTTCCGTCTCCAATTCGGCAAACGCTTTTTCGTCGTATCCGCCCATAAGTTTCAGGGATGAAGGATGAGGGATGAGGGATGAATAAGAAAAGCACTCAAGTGAGTTGAATAGTTCTCTGATTCATCCTTCGTCCCTCATCCTTTATCCCTTCCTTTCAGACTCCGTGAACGTCCGCGCCCCAGATCATTTTGTGGAGCTGCATCTGCATGCGAACTTTTTTGAGGCCGCTCGCGGCGATGAGGTCGGCCAACTCTTTCAGATCAATTTGACCCCAGACGGGCGAGATCAGGAGCGCGTGTGCGCGGCTTTCGAGATCGTAGCGTGTGATGACTTCGCGCGCGTAGTCCCAGTCGGCGCGATTGGCGACGACGAATTTGATCTCGTCGCAATCGGCGCGCAAGCGTTCGAGGTTCGGCCAGTGATTGCGTTCGGCCTCGCCGGAGGCAGGGCATTTCACGTCGAGGATCAACTTCGCGCGCGGGTCAACCTTCTCGGTCGAGACGTAGCCGCCCGTCTCAATCAGGACTTCGTAGCCTTCGTCGCAGAGGCTGGTGATGAGCGCGAAGGCTTCGCGTTGCGCGAGCGGTTCGCCGCCCGTCACTTCGACGAGTTGGCAGTTCATCGCGCGCACCTGTGCGAGCACCTCTCCGAGCGACATGCGCTCGCCGCCCGTGAACGTGTACTCGCTATCGCACCACACGCAGCGCATCGGGCAGCCCGTCAGCCGCACGAACGCGCACGGTCGCCCGGCGTGCGTAGACTCGCCTTGAATCGAACGAAAAATTTCCGTTACGCGAAGCATGAGAATCGAAATGCTGCCTGTTGTCCGTCGCCCTTAGTCAATAGTCAATCGCCGATGGTCAGTCGTTCAGGCCAATTTATAGCAGCTTGTGTGACAGGCACAAACGACGGACAATTGACCGCTGACAACGGACACAGAACAACTGACAAATCTTTACCTTGTGTTAGCATACGCGCTTGACGGGCTGGGCATCAAATCCAAGCGATGAGCCGGAAGGCGACAGCAGCCATAGCAACTAAGGAGCAACTTTTACGCGAGGGCACGGCGCGCCTGCTCGGGCGTGCGGCTGACGCGCGTGCGCTCGATACGGGCGCGCTCCTGCCGCGCGTGGGCGGCGTGCTGGAGAAATACCTGTTGCGCCACCAGCCGGAAGCGTCGGCCTCGGAGATCAATAATTTTCTCGACGCGCTACGCGCAGACGATCTGTGTCTCGTCGTGGCCTGCGAGCGCGGCGACGAAGGGGCGTGGAGCGATCTGATGGAGCAGTTTCGCCCGACGGTGCTCTCGGCGGCGCGCAGCGCATCGGCGAACGAAGATGCGGCGGAGGAGTTGGCGCAGTCCGTCTGGGCTGACCTCTACGGCCTGCGCACGCGCGCCGACGGAAGCGCGGCGGGGAAGCTGGCCTATTATTCCGGTTGCGGTTCGCTCGGCGGTTGGCTGCGCGCCGTCGTCGGCCAACTCGCCGTTGACCGTCATCGTAAGACGGCGCGACTCGTGCAGACCGAAGAGACGAC
Organism: Pyrinomonadaceae bacterium; assembly: GCA_036399115.1. Classification (GTDB taxonomy): domain Bacteria; phylum Acidobacteriota; class Blastocatellia; order Pyrinomonadales; family Pyrinomonadaceae; genus JAIVJZ01. Next base: position 9,847 of record DASWNS010000053.1, read on the forward strand.
CGACTTCGACCGTCTCTCGCGCGAGGGGCATGAAGAGACAGACCACTTCACCGTGAGCGCGCCGCCCGACCCGGAACTCGCGCTCGCAGGGCAGCAGACGGCGGCTGCGCTCGAACGCGCGCTCAGGCATACGCTCGCCGGACTCGACGCGGAAGATCGTCTCCTGATCAAACTTTACTACTTCGACGATCTGCGCCTGCGCGAAGCGGGCGCGGTGCTCGGCGTACACGAAGCGACGGCGAGCCGTCGTCTGACGCGTCTGCACGGAGAGGTGAGAAAGCGCGTCGAGGCGTTTTTGATCTCCGAACACGGTTGGACGAAACAGGAGACGGCGCGCACGCTCGCAGACGCCGCCACGCATCTCGACACAGACCTCCGGCGCATGCTCGCCGGAGCGGAAACTGCTGCGAGCGAGCGGCGCGAAGAACTCTATGAATGAATCGCATGCGGTCAACCAGCACGCGCGCCCGGCGCAAGAAAAGGGCACGCGGCGCGTTCTTCAAATGGCCGGAAGTTGTTCTAAAGTTCGACTGGAAGTTTAATGCAAACAGAGTTCGACAAAGAGATAGATGCACTGTTGCGCGAGGGCGCGCGGCGCGGGCGTGCCGCATCCGCCGAACGCGCGCAGCGCACGGGCGAGCGCGAAGAGAACGGCGGCGCGCGGGCGGCCTCTTCCGGCGCGCACCTCGACGCGGATGAACTGAACGCTTATGCGGAAAACTCCCTGCCGCCCGCTGCGCGCACGTATTACGCAGCGCATCTGGCGGATTGCGACGATTGCCGCCGGAGCGTCACGCAGCTTGCGCTCGCTGCCGGGATGCCTTCGCAGTTGGAACAGCGCGCGGCTGCGGCCACCACACAGGAAGTCTCGAAGGGCGTCACGTGGCGCGAACGCCTCGGCGCGTTGTTTGCGCCGCGCGCGTGGCGTTACGCCGTGCCCGCTCTCGCGTTGTTACTCGTCGGCGCGGTGGCCTTGTTGGTGTTAACGCGCGACACGCGGCAGCAGCGTGAGGTGTCTATCGCGCAGCAGCAACAGCCGCAGCCGCGCAACGCATCGGAGCAGGCGAAACCGACGATGCCGGAGACGCACCACGCGGCGCAGAACACTAACGCCGCCGCTGGCGAAGGCGACCCGCTATCGGCTGCCAACTCGAATGCGCCGGGGGCGAAAGAAGAACTCGCTGCCGTGAGTAAAGAGGAGCAGGCGCAGCCGGGGGCGGGCGTGATCTTGAGCGACAGCACCGTCGCGTCGCCTCCGCCGCCCGCGCCGCTTTCGCCGGGCGCGTCAACGGCGGCTGCGCCCGTCACTACTACCGCCGCCCCGAGTATTCCAGTGCCGCAGGCGACGCCCGCGCCCGTCCCGGAGGCGGTCATCACCACACAGGAGGCCGAGCAGAAACTCAAGGTCGGCGGACGCACCGACGAGTTGGCGAGGGATGCACAGAGGCAGGGCAACTACGAAAACAGTTCTCCGCGTGATCGGATTAGCGGTCCACGGCGCAACAACGATCAACGCAACATGCAGCGCGGGGTCATCATCGACGGGCGCGACAGTAGCGACAAGAATGAAGGAGCCTCTGCCGCGCCTGCGCCCGTTCCGCCCGCCGGAGCCACCGCCGCGCGACGCGCGAAGCCGCGCGAAGCGGATGGAGAGCGTGGTGGCAGAACGTCCGATGATTCCGTGAGAAGCGCAGAACTGCGCGCGTCGAAGTCCGTCGCAGAGACGCGCACGGTCGCCGGAAGAAAGTTTCGCCGCACGGGCGGCGCGTGGGTTGACACGGCCTATAACTCTGCGCAGGCGGTCACGGTCGTCCGGCGCAACTCCGAACAGTACCGCGCGCTCGTCGCAGACGAACCGCAACTGCGCCGCATCAGCGATGCGCTCGGCGGCGAAGTCACCATCGTCTGGAAAGGGCGCGCCTACCGCATCCGTTAACAAGAACAGTGACGAGTGACAAGTGACGAGCGAAGGGTGGCGGGCGACAGGTGAAAAATATTTACCTGCCGCCCGCTTCTCATGTAAGGTGTACCCCTCAAGAGCCGCTTCGGCTGACAACTAACTACAAGCGAAGATACTGCGCGAGGTTTAAATCACGAATTTGAACTTGTCACCTGTCACTCGTCACTCGTCACTGTCTTTGGAGGTCTTCGATGATCTTCCGCAGCCCCTATCCTGAGATCGAGTTGCCGGGCATGTCGCTCACGCCGTTTGTGCTGGCGGGCGCGCGTGTGCGCGGAGACAAGCCCGCGTTGATCGATGCCTTGAGCGGGCGCACGATCACTTACGGGCAGCTTTTCGAGTCGGTGCAGCGCGTCGCCGCCGGACTCTCTGCGCGCGGCTTTCGCAAAGGCGATGTCTTCGCCATCTACAGCCCGAACGTCCCTGAGTATGCCATCGCTTTTCACGCCGTCTCACTCATCGGCGGGACGCTCACGACGCTCAACCCGCTCTACACGAACGAAGAAGTCGCGCATCAACTCAAGGACGCACGCGCCAGGTATCTGCTCACCGTGCCTGCGCTGCTCGACAGGGCGACCGAGGCCGCCGCTCACGCTCACATCGAAGAAATTTTTGTGTTCGGCGAAGCGGAGGGCGCAACGCCTTTCGCCGCGCTCTTTGCGAACGAAGGGGCGGGCAGAGGGAGGAGCGACGAGCAGGAAGAAGTTTTCGTCGTCCCGCAGGTCGAAATTGATCCGCGTGAGGATGTGGTTGTGCTTCCGTATTCGAGCGGGACGACGGGGCTGCCGAAGGGCGTGATGCTCACGCACGATAATTTGATCGCAAACACGCTGCAAGTGCAGGCGTGCGAGTTGATCAAGGAGTCGGACACGCTCGTCTGCGTGCTGCCCCTGTTTCACATCTACGGCATGGTCGTCATCATGAACGTCGGCCTCTACACGGGCGCGCGGATCGTCGTCATGTCGCGCTTCGATCTCGAATCGTTCCTCAAGATCATGCAGGACTACGAGGTCACGCTCGCACACGTCGTCCCGCCGATCATGCTCGCGCTCGCGCAGCATCCTGCGGTGGAAAACTACGACCTCTCAAAACTTCAGACGCTCTTCTCCGGCGCGGCTCCCTTGAGCGAAAAACTCGCGCGGGCGTGCAGCGAGCGTCTCGACTGCGCCGTCCGTCAGGGCTACGGCATGACGGAAACCAGCCCGGCCATCCATCTCACGCCCTCCACGCCCGGCTGGTCGAAGTACGGCTCAATCGGCGAGTGCGTGCCGAACACCGAATGCAAGATCGTGGACGTGGAGACGGGCGAGCCTCTGGGCTACGGGCAGGAGGGCGAAATCTGCATGCGCGGGCCGCAGATGATGAAGGGCTATCTGAACCGCCCCGAAGCCACCGCCGCGACGATTGACGCAGACGGCTGGCTGCACACGGGCGACATCGGCTATTGCGATGAGGAAGGCCATTTCTTCATCGTGGATCGCCTGAAAGAGTTGATCAAATATAAAGGTATGCAGGTGGCACCGGCTGAACTCGAAGCGTTGCTGTTGACGCACCCCTGCGTCGCCGACGCGGCGGTCGTGCCCCTTGCGGACGAGGAAGCGGGCGAACTGCCGAAAGCCTTCGTCGTACGCAAAGCGGGAGCGGAGGCTTCGACGCCCGACGAGTTGATGGCCTTCGTCACCGCGCAGGTCGCGCCCTACAAAAAGATTCGCCGACTCGAATTCATCGAGCAGATTCCCAAGTCGGCCTCCGGCAAAATCCTGCGCCGCCTGCTCGTCGAGCGCGCGCGCGCAAAGTAAATCTCGAACACTCAAGAACGCGCGAGGGGCAAATTCTCATGTCGAAAAACTTAAACATCATACGCGCCGCGTGCGCGTCGATCATCGCCGTTTTCGTTCTCGTCGCCTGCCTCCAACTCGCGCCCTCCGCACACGCGCAGCGAAGAGGCGCGGCGCGCAGGAACGCAAAAGCTTCTCCGGCTGTTGCCACCTCCGGCGCGTTGCGCCGCGACCGCGATGTCGCGCGCATCATCTCGGAGATCAACCCGCGCCACATCGAGCGCACGGTGCGAAAGCTCGTCTCCTTCGGCACGCGCAACACGCTCTCGGCGCAGGACAACCCCACGCGCGGCATCGGCGCGGCGCGCGACTGGCTCAGGAGCGAGTTTCAGCGGATCGCGCAAGGGTCGGGCGGGCGGCTCACGGTCGAGTTGCAGTCTTACACGCAGGAAGCGTTGCCGCCTCCGCGCGGGCGCATCCCGCAACCGACCGTCATCACGAATGTCGTGGCGACGCTCAGAGGCACGCATCCCGCGTCGGCCTCGCGCATGTACGTCGTCAGCGGTCACTACGATTCGATGTGCACCAGCCCGACGGATGCCGTGTGCGATGCGCCGGGGGCGAATGATGATGCGTCAGGTGTGGCGGCGGTGGTGGAGATGGCGCGCGTCATGTCGCGGCGCGAGTTTGAGGCGACGATTGTGTTCATGGCGGTGGCGGGCGAGGAGCAGGGCTTGCTCGGCGCGACGCATTACGCGGAGCAGGCCAAACAGAAGAGCCTTGACATCGAAGCGATGTTTACGAACGACATCGTGGGCAATAGCTTGGGCGGAAACGGCGTGCGCGACCGGCGCACGGTGCGCGTCTTCTCCGAAGGCGTGCCCACGAACGAGACGCCCGAAGAGGCCACGACGCGGCGCGGCACGGGCGGCGAAAACGATTCCAACGCACGCCAACTCGCACGCTTCATCAAAGCCGTCGGCGCAACCTACCTGTCCACCTTCAACGTCAACTTGATCTACCGGCGCGACCGCTACCTGCGCGGCGGCGACCACATCCCGTTTCTCGAACGCGGCTTCGCGGCGGTGCGCTTCACCGAGCCGAACGAGGATTACACGCACCAGCATCAAAACGTCCGCCGCGAAAACGGCATCCAGTACGGCGACTTGCCGCAGTTCGTGGACTACGGCTACATCGCACAGGTTGCGCGCCTGAACGCCGCCGCGCTCGCCACGCTCGCACGCGCCCCCGCGCGCCCGAAAGGCGTCGGCCTGCTCACGCGCCGCCTCACGAACGACACAGACCTCCAATGGACGGCGAACACCGAAGACGATCTGGCGGGCTACGAAGTGGTCTGGCGCGAGACGAGTTCGCCCGTCTGGACGCACGCGCTCGCGGTGGGCAACGTAACGAGTTATACGGTCAAAGGGATGTCGAAGGATAACTACTTTTTCGGCGTGCGCGCCGTGGATAGGCAGGGCAATCGCAGCCCCGTCAGCTTCCCGCGCCCGGTTCGGTAAAGGGATGAAGGATGAGGGATGAGGGATGAATAAGAAAACCGCTCAACCGGGTGCGTGCTTCTTCTGATTCATCCCTCATCCCTCATCCCTCATCCTTCATCCTTCATCCCTCATTCTTCATCCCTTGCTTTCCCGCCTCTAATTTGTTCAACCATTTCATGCTGCGGCGCGTCTAAATCACCGGGTCATTTAAAGTCTAAAAGATTGTCCCGGTCTGAAGAGATTCAGGCGAATATTCAATCCGGCAAAGTTTTATCAAGGGAAATTTTATGAAGAAGCTTTTTAATTATCTCGCTCCGCTCGCACGACGCGCGGCGGCGTTCTCGCTCGCGTTCGCGTTGCTCGCCGGGTCGTTCGTCGCGTTGCCTGCCGCCGCGAGCGCACAGCAGAAGCAGTCTTCGTCTGCGTCGAAGGCGGCGCGTCTGAGCGAGGAGCAGCGCATCGTGCATGTGCTCGGTCGCCTCGGTTTCGGCGCGCGTCCCGGCGACGTGGAGCGCGTGCGCCAGATGGGGCTTGAGCGTTACATCGAGGCGCAACTCCAACCCGAAAAGATCGCCGACGCGAGCGTGGAAGCGAAGCTGCGCAATCTGCCGTCTTACTGGATGACGACCGCCGAGCTTTATCGAAAATACCCGCAGCCGGGGCGACTCCTGCGCGCGTTGGAGCGGCAGGGACGCCTGCCCGCAGACCTCGCCGAGTTGCGCGATAATCGCAAGGGCGGCGACGACGCGGCGGCAGCCGCTCCCGCGAAAAAAGATGCGGGCGCGAAGATGGACGCGGAAGGCGCGAGCGGGAGCGAGACGGCGTTGAAGGCGAACGGCGGCGACGCGCCCGAAGCCCCGGCGAAGAACGCCGCGCGCAGAGATTATCGTCAGGCGCTACAGGAGTATTACCGGGAGAACAATCTGCTACAGCCCGCGCGCATCACTGCGGAGTTGCAATCGTCGCGCGTCCTGCGCGCGGTCTACAGCGAGCGGCAGTTGCAGGAAGTCCTCGTCGATTTCTGGACGAACCATTTCAACGTCTATGCCAACAAGGGCGCGGATCGCTGGCTCCTCGTCTCTTATGACCGCGACACGATCCGCCCGCACACGCTCGGCAAGTTTAAAGACCTGCTGCTGGCGACGGCGCAAAGCCCCGCAATGCTTTTTTATCTCGACAACTTTCAGAGCGTCAGCCCGACCGCCGGACGAAATGCTAACCGCATGCGCCCGCGCGTCAAACGTTTCTTCGAGACTTTAACCAGCCCGCAGGCGGGCGACGCCGGGGAACAGGAAACGCCGCGCCGCGCCGCGCGCATGAACCGGCGGCGCGAGTTGCAGCGCGAACAGGCGAACGCGCAGCAAGCGCAGCAGATGCCTGCACAACAGCAATCTCAAACACCCGCGCCGCAGCAACCGCGTCGCATGCGTCGCGGCATCAACGAAAACTACGCGCGCGAGTTGATGGAGTTGCACACGCTCGGCGTCGAGGGCAGCTACACGCAGAAGGATGTGCAGGAAGTGGCGCGTTGCTTCACCGGCTGGACTATCTTCGACCCGCGCGGGCAGGGCGGCGCGACGGGCTTAACGAACCCCGAACGCGCCGGGACGTTCTTCTTCAATCCGCGCCTGCACGACGACGGCGAGAAACTCGTGCTCGGCCACAAGATTCCCGCGGGTGGCGGCGTCAACGACGGTCTTGCCGTGCTCGACATTCTCTCGAAGCATCCCTCGACGGCGAAGTTCATCGCCACGAAACTCGCGCGCCGCTTCGTCATGGACAACCCGACGCCCGCGTTAGTCGAACGCATCAGCGCGGCCTACACGAAGTCTGACGGCGACATCCGCACCACCCTGCGCGCCATCTTCGCCTCGCCCGAATTCAACGCGCCGGAGAACTACCGCGCGAAGATCAAGACACCTTTCGAACTCGCCGTCAGCGCGGTGCGTTCGCTCGGCGGCGAGACGACGGGCGCGCCCGCCTTGCATCAATGGATCGCGCGCATGGGCGAGCCGCTCTATCAATATCAGGCTCCGACCGGCTACCCGGACACCTCCGAGCACTGGGTCAACACGGGCGCGCTGCTCGAACGCATGAACTTCGCCCTCGCACTCGTCGGCAACCGCATCAACGGCACGCGCGTCGATCTCGCACGCTTCGACGGCACGGGCAGCACAAAGGCGGGCGCGGACAAGTCGCGCCTCATCGAACAGTTTGCCGCCGTCATCTTGCAGGGCGACATGTCGGAACGAACGAAGGCCGCCCTGCTCAAGCAGTTGAACGAAGCCGCTCCCGCAGCCACGACGACAAACCACGCGAGCGCGTCGAACTCAACCATACGGACGACAGGCGAGATGAACAACAACGACGATGCGATGATGCCACGCGGCGGTGGCGGCGGGCGTCGCGGCGCGCGACGCGAGATGGCTGCCAACCTCAACGCACCGATCTCCGACGCGGCGCGCATCGCCGCATTGCTCCTCGGCTCGCCCGAGTTTCAAAGGCAGTGACAAGTGACCAGTGACGAGATAAAACAGTGATAAGTGACAGGTGACAAGTGACGAGACGGAGGACGAGTTTAAAGGCAAGCTTGAAGACAGAGCTTTTGTTTTAACTTGTCACCTGTCACTGGTCACCCGTCACTGATTTAGAGAGGTTATGAAGATGAATCGTAGATTTTTTTTGAAGTCGGGCGGCGTTGCGCTGGCGAGCGTGGGGTTGATGGGAGCGTCGCCGTCGTTTTTGCAGCGCGTGGCGGCGCAGGGTTTGAAATTGAACGCGGGCGGGCGACGCAGAAAGACTCTGATCGCTATCTTCCAGCGCGGCGCGGTTGACGGCCTCAACATGGTCGTGCCGCACGGCGAGAAAAACTATTACGCGCTGCGTCCTTCAATCGCCATCGCGCAACCGGGCAGAGGCGCGGCTAACGAGTCGGTCGTTGATCTCGACGGGTTCTTCGGCCTGCACCCGTCGCTCTCCGGCTTCAAGCCGATGTGGGATGCGAAGCGTCTCGCCATCGTGCACGCCGCAGGCTCGCCCGCCAACACGCGCTCTCACTTCGACGCGCAGGACTACATGGAAGCGGGCACGCCCGGCGTCAAGTCAACGCCCGACGGCTGGCTCAATCGTTACTTGCAGGCACGCGTCGATCCCGCGTCTTCGCCGTTTCGCGGCGTCGCGCTCGCGCAGAACCTGCCGCGCTCGATGCAGGGACGCGCGCCCGCCCTCGCCATCTCCAACCTCGCGGACTTCTCGATCCGCGCCGGTCAATATTCGCAGAAGGTGCAGGGCGGCTTCGAGGACATCTACGAAGGGGTGGCGAACGATGCGCTGCGCGGCGCGGGGCAGGAGACTTTTGAGGCCATAGACTTCTTGAAGAAGGTGAACCCCGCGCAGTACAGGCCGGAGAACGGCGCGCAGTACCCGCGCACACAGTTCGGCAACGCGCTGTTGCAGATCGCGCAACTCGTCAAGGCGGGCGTCGGCCTCGAAGTCGCTTTCACGGAGGTCGGCGGTTGGGACACGCACGTCAACGAAGGCGGCGCACGCGGTCAACTCGCAGCGCGCCTGTCGGAGTTCGGCAACGGCATCAACGCGCTCTACACAGACCTCGGCGCGGAGCGCATGGATGATGTCGTGATCCTCACGATGTCGGAGTTCGGGCGGACGGTGAGAGAGAACGGCAATCGCGGCACCGATCACGGCCACGCCAACGCCATGTTCATCATCGGCGGCGCGACGCGCGGCGGGCGCGTCTACGGCGACTGGCCGGGACTCGACGCGAGCAAACTTCACGACGGGCGCGACCTCGCCCTGACGACAGACTTCCGCGACGTGTTCGGCGAAGTCGCACAGAGACATCTCGGCAACGCCGACTTGAATAGAGTCTTTCCCGGTTACGCTTCCAGCCCGGCGAACTTTCGCGGGCTGCTCGGCTGAGAGAAGTAAGGATGAAGTAGGAACGATGACTAAACCACTATGCACTAAAAGTGCATAGATTTCCGCAGGACTGAAAGTCCGCCTCATTCCAAGATGAATGCGTCGCTGTCCTGATTAGATTGTTGCCGATGATGCTCAAGATATTCCTGCACCACCGTTTCGCTGACGTTTCCTGTGCTCCATGCGCC
>DASWNS010000054.1:0-18804 GCA_036399115.1 Pyrinomonadaceae bacterium
TGCGCCTGCGGGGCATTAACCACGGGCGCGGCGGAATGCTGCGCTTGCGAAGAACAGGCGCAACAAAGCAACAACAATAAGGGCAACAGGGTTCGAGTCTTCATCTAAATCCTCCAGGTCTAAACGGTGTGGTCTGATCTATGTGTCGGCGTAAACTTTGCCGCCGGTGAGAACCGTGGCCGGGTTCGTATCAGAGCGAGAGACAAAAAGCCGCCTCATGATTCATGCGGCAGAGAGAGCCGGGAAATTTCGCGCGCGCGTCCGGTTTCGTGATCAACATCTATGACGGCGGCGCAGATGCGCGCGTTGCCCGTGGAGTGTTCCGCGCGACGCTGTGTGACGGAAGTGAAGCGCGCGATCACGTCGTCTTTGTCCATGCCGATCACGCCCGCGTAGCTTCCCGTCATGCCGATGTCCGAGAGATAAGCCGTGCCTTGCGGCAGGATGCACTCGTCCGCCGTCTGGACGTGCGTGTGCGTGCCGACTACAGCCGAGACGCGCCCGTCCAGAAACCAGCCCATCGCGCTCTTTTCAGAAGTCGCTTCGGCGTGCATGTCCACGAGGCGCACGCGCACGTCCGCAGGGATCGACTTGACCAACTCGTCTGCGACGCGAAACGGATCGTCCGCCGTGCCCATAAAGACGCGACCGATGAGGTTCAGGACGGCGACGCGGACGCCGCGCACCTCTCCGACCCACAAGCCTGCGCCGGGCGTGCCGGGCGGGTAGTTGGCGGGACGAAGCAGACGCCCCTGGCGTTCGATGTAGGGGATGATGTCGCGCTTGTCGAAGATGTGATTGCCGGAGGTCATCACGTCGATGCCGCTCTGGAAGAGTTGATCTGCGAGCGTGGGCGTGATGGAGAAGCCGCCCGCCACGTTCTCGGCGTTCATCACGGCGAGGTCTATGCGGTGCTGCTCGCGCAAGTCCTGTATGCGCTCCAAGACCGCCACCCGCCCCGGCTTCGCCACCACATCCCCGATCATCAAAACTCTCATCTAGACCCCTAAAAGAAAGAGACGAGCGACGAGTGACACGTGGCAAGTCAGAAAAGCAGGCTGCTTCAACTTGTCACTTGTCACCTGTCACTCGTCACTTAAAAAAGAGGCAGAGGGGCATCCGCAAAGCCGTTCCGAAGCCGTAATTGAACCTGCACTCAACAGGTGGGTGCCCTTTTATGAGCCGCAGCCTTTGGCAGTTCCTTAACAATGAAGGAATGCACTGGCTATCAGAGCGGCGTCGGGCTCCCTTATCAACGGCATTGGCTCAACATGGGAAATCGGTGACGAACCACGCAGAATTGATTCCCTCAGCCAAACGGGATACTAACATAAATCGGCGGCCTCAAGTCAAAAGAGCAAAGGCGAAAAAGCGGCTCTTGAAACTTGACAATTCGACGCTCTTTTTCTTTCCGATTTTATGTAAAAGAGATGTTGCTCTGACTCGTGGTTTGCTGTTCGGCGACGGTGCGCGCCTTGAGCAAACGGTCGAGCAGGTCTGCGCATTCTCCGCTGCGCGCGGCGAGTTGGGAGTCGGCCTGTTCGTGCAGACGTCTGAGGCGGTGGAGTTCGTCTGCGATGTGGAGAGCGGCCAGAATCGCCACCTTGAGCGAATCGACGGTGAGCGTGCCCGAAGAGATTTCGCGCATCCGCCGGTCGACAAACTCTGCGAGTTGCGTGACGTATTCGCTGTCGCCGTCGGAACGGATGTTATAAATCTGGTTGTAGATTTCCACGCGGATGGTGGGCGTGCCGGGCGAATCGCCGGGGCTTTTGATGGCACTCATAACTTAAACGTCTCCGCCGCTCATTTTCTGACGGCTTCGGCCATCTCTGGGTCGAGCACGGCGATGGCGTCGAGCATCGCTTCAACCTTCATGCGAATCATATCGCGCTCGGACAAGAGCCGCTCAACCTGTGTTTCGAGCCGATCTTTCTCGTCGAGCAGGCTGCCCAATTCGCGCCGCGTCGCCGCGACATCGCGTTCCAACGCTTCCTTCTCCTGACGCAACGTCTTCGTCAGTTCGATGGTGCGGTAAATCTTATCCTCTAAGTGTGAAAATTTCTCCAGCCCGGTTAATCCGACCATCGCCTCTCCTTCACCATAAAACAGCAATTCAAAATTGCCGCCCGATTATGCGACTTCGCGTCTCCGAGCGCAAGAGGTAAAAGTCATAGGGTCGGAGGCCGGAGGTGGGAGGTTAGTGGAAATCAATTTTTGATCTTAACTCACCTCTCACCTCCGGCCTCTCGCCTCTGCTTTTATCGTTTCAACTGTGCGCCGAATCTCTCTTCCAGAGTGTTGACGATGCGTCTATGCAGTTCGTCAACCTCTTCGTCGCGCAGCGTGCGATCATCTGCGCGGTATTCGAGGCGGAGCGTCACGGAGCGTTGTCCTTCGGGCACGCGCTCGCCCTCGTAGACGTAGACGAGCATCACGCGCCGCACCTGTTCCAGATTCAACTCGACGACCGCGCGCCGCAACTCCGCGAAACTCACGCGGCGATCTGCGACGAGCGACAGATCACGCATGACCGAGGGGAAACGCGCGAGCGGCGCATAGCGCACGCCCGACTCTTCCGAGGCGAGCATCGCCGTGAGATCAACTTCCGCCACGTAGACGGCCTGTTTGAATTTATAGGCGGCAGCCACTTCGTCCGCGAGCCTGCCGAGCGTGCCGACCGGACGCCCTGCCAGCAGAATTTGCGCCGCCTGTCCTTCGCGCAGGTGCTTCGCGTTCGTCGCCGCCGCGAACTCCAGAGAGGCGACGCGCATTCCGTCCGTCGCCGCTTCGAGCGCGCCTTTGAGGTCGTAGAAATCGAGTTCGCGCGCTGCGCCCGCGTGCCCTTCTTCGGTCGCCACGCCTGTTGCGACGAGCGCGCACGCTTCCGTCTCGTGCGGTTGCCCGCCCATCTCCGCGTTCGCCGCGAAGACGCGCCCCATCTCGTAGAGGCGCACGTCGCGCGTGCCGTGATTGAAGTTATGGCGCACCGATTCGAGCAGACCGGCAAGGAGTGTCGCCCTCATGCGCGACGCGCCTTCGAGGATCGGATTGCTGAGCGTGACAAACTGCGACGCCTCATCCGCGCGCCGCACGAGTCCGGGCAGCAACTCGAACTGCCCGTCGTGTTCCGCATTGATGAAGCTGAAGGTCAAAGCCTCGTCGAACCCGCAGGCGTTCAAAGCGCGACGCGCCGCGCGCCTGCGCCCCTCGTGCGCGCGATATTCGCCCGCGACGTTTGCGGCGGGCAGCGTGTCCGAAACTTTGTCGTAACCGAAATGACGCCCGACTTCTTCAACTAAATCCTCTTCGATGCGTATGTCCGTGCGCCATGACGGGCTGACAAAGTCTGCGCGCTCGACGCTCGTTTCGCCCGCGCCCTGCCCTGCGCTTTCGCTTGAAGTTTCAGCCGGACGGCTCGCGCCCGCGTCCTCCAACGGCTCGATGCCGAGCGCGCCGAGTATGCGAATCGAATCCTGCGGCGGCACGTCCAGACCCGTCAATTCTTTGACGCGCGAGAAGCGCAAGGGAACGACCACCGGCGGCGGCGGTTGCGAGTAAAGGTCTATTGCATCGCCGGTCGCCGTGCCGCCCGCGAGTTCGGTGATGAGCGCGACGGTACGCGCCTGTGCGCGCAACTGCCCGTCGTAATCTACGCCGCGCTCGAAGCGATCCGACGCTTCGGTCTGCAAACCCAGAGCGCGTGAAGTGCGCCTGACGGACGCGGGCGCGAAGTGCGCCGCTTCAATCAAAACGTCCTGCGTCGTCTCGGAGATTTCGGTGTCCGCGCCGCCCATCACGCCCGCGATGGCTACGGGTCGCAAGGCATCGGCGATGACCAGCATCTCCGCATCGAGTTCGCGTTCGACATCATCGAGCGTGGTGAGCCGTTCGCCCGCGTGCGCGCGACGGACGACGAGACGCCGCTCGTTCAACTTCTCCAGATCGAATGCGTGAAGCGGCTGACCCAGTTCGAGCAGCACGTAGTTGGTGATGTCCGCGACGTTGTTGATCGAACGCTGCCCGACCGCCTGCAAACGCTCGACGAGCCACGCGGGCGACGGCGCGATCCGCACTCCGCGCACGACGCGCGCAGTGAAACGCGGGCATAGATCAACGGCCTGCACTTCGACCGAAGTAAAGCTCTCCGTGCGCCCTTCCTCGCGCCCCGGCTGCATGTTCGGCCACAGCAGCGCGCCGCCCGTTAAAGTGCAGACCTCGCGCGCGACGCCCAGATGCGACAGCAGGTCAGGACGATTCGACAGCCCCGCGATCTCCAACACGAAATCGCCGCCCGCCGCCTCGTGTACCGCTTCGACCTCAAGCCCCGCCATCGTTAAACGCTCGCGCAGTTCGCCCGCCGTCAGGCTTGTGCCCGTCAATTCGCGTAGCCAGTTGTAGCTAATAATCATAATTCAGTGACAAGTGACGAGTGACGAGTGACGAGTGACGAGCCGAAGACAAGTTTAAAGACAGGAATGCTGTTTTAACTTGTCACCCGTCGCCCGTCACTCGTCACTGTTAGTTAAACTGTTCGAGGAAGCGCATGTCGTTCTCGAAGAGGAGGCGGATGTCGTCGAGGCCGAAGTTCAGCATGCACATGCGGTCGATGCCGAAGCCGAAGGCGAAGCCGGAGAACTCCTGCGGGTCGATCCCGACTGCGCGCAGGACGTTTGGATGCACCATCCCCGAACCGCCGAGTTCGATCCAGCCCGAACCTTTGCAGAGACGACAGCCCGCGCCGTTGCACTTGAAGCAACTGAAGTCGAATTCCGCGCTCGGCTCCGTGAACGGAAAGTAAGAGGGGCGAAAACGCGTGCGCGTCTGCGGCCCGTAGAGGTGGCGCAGGAACTCCGTAACCGTGCCCTTCAAGTGTCCCATCGTGATGCCGCGATCAACCAAAAGCCCTTCGAGTTGGAAGAACATCGGGTTGTGCGTAGCATCGGGCGTGTCGCGGCGAAAGACTTTGCCGGGCGCGATGACACGCAGAGGGGGCTTGCGCCGCTGCATCGCGTGAATCTGCACGGTCGAAGTTTGCGAGCGCAGGGCGTAGCCTTCCGTAGTGTAGAAAGTGTCCTGCGGGCTGCGCGCGGGGTGCGCCGCCGGAATGTTGAGCGCGTCGAAGTTGTAAAAATCCGTCTCAATCTCGGGGCCGTCTTCAACCGTGTAGCCCATCGCCACGAAGATGTCTTCGATGCGCTGGCGGACAATCGTGATCGGATGCTGGTGTCCGCGACGCGGGCGACGACCGGGCAGCGTCACGTCTATGCGCTCGCGCTCGACGCGCAAACGCGCGACGTAGTTTTTCAACAAGCTCTCGACTTCTTCAAGCTTTCCGCTTATCCCTGCTTCAAGCTGCTGCGCCTGTTGCCCGAACGCCGCGCGCTCCTCCGGCGCGACGCGCCCGATCATCTTCTTGAGATTGGCAAGCGCACTCTTCTTGCCCGTATGGCGCGTGCGCAGATCAGCAACCTCTCGCAGGAGAGTTTCGGCATCACTCGATTTCAACTCGGCTATGCTTGCCGCCACATCTGCCCCGCGAAAACGTTCGAAGCGTCCGAACTCTTGCTCGAACGCTTCGCGCACCGCTTCGATTTGCGGCTGTTCTCTGACTTCCGAACTCATTCCGGAACCTCAATCTCGTGAATCGAGAATCATAAATTGTAAATAAGAGGAGAGCAGTTTCCCGATCTATTCACGATTTACGATTCACGATTCACGGCTTTTAGGCCGCTGCCTGTTGCTGCTGGTTGCTCTCAATCGCGTTCTTCGCCTGTCCGGCCAGTTCCGCAAACGCTTCCGGCGAGTTGGCGGCCAGGTCGGCCAGAACTTTACGGTCGAGTTCGATGCCTGCGACCTTCAAGCCGTGCATGAACTGCGAATAGTTCAAGCCGTTCAGACGCGCCGCCGCGCCGATGCGCACGATCCAGAGACTACGGAAGTCGCGCTTCTTCAACTTGCGACCCGTGTAAGCGAAATTCAGCGCGCGGTCTACCGCCTCACTGGCGTAGCGATAAAGTTTCGACTTGTTACCGCGATAGCCCTTCGCTAATTTAAGTATCTTCTTGCGCTTTTCCGTGCGCTTATTTCCACGTTTTGCCCTCGGCATAACATTCTCCTCCTAATAATTCAGTGACGAGTGACGAGTGACGAACGACGAGTGAGAGACAAGTTCAAGACAGGGTTTCTGCTGTTTTAACTTGTCACTCGTCACTTGCCACTCGTCACTCTCCTAGCTTCTCCCGTAGGGCAGCATGTCTTTGAAGCGCTGCTCGTCGGCCTCGGACACGAGCGTGTCGATGTCGAGATGTCGTTTACGTTTCGACGTTTTGCTCGTCAGGATGTGGCGCGCGTGCGAATGGCCGCGCTTGAACTTGCCTGACGCCGTAGTGCGGACGCGTTTGGCCGCGCCCTTGTGTGTTTTGAGTTTTGGCATAATAACAACCCCTTCTTTCTGCTACAAAAATATCTCTGCTCAAGCCGGTGCATCGCCGCCGTTGGTTTTCGTCTCGGTCGCGATGGGCAAAGTTTGCGTCGCCGGTTTTGCTGCGCCGCCGTCCGGCTTCGCACCGCCGCCACCTCCGCCGCCCGCGCTCTTCTGCTTCTTGGGCGTGAAGATGAAGAACATCTGATTGCCCTCCATGCGCGGGCGCGCCTCCACTTCGCCGTAGTCGGCCAAATCTTTCTCCAGACGCTGCAACAACTCCGCGCCGAGTTCGCGGTGCGTGATCTCGCGCCCGCGAAAGAAGATCGTGGCTTTAACTTTGTCGCCGTCCGTCAGCCAATCGCGCGCGTGCTTCATCTTGAAGTTGTAGTCGTGATCGTCCGTGCCCGGTCGGAACTTCACTTCCTTGACCGTGATCGTGACCTGCTTCTTCTTCGCCTCTTTCTGCTTCTTGCTGTTCTCGTACTGGAACTTGCCGAAGTCGATGATGCGACAGACGGGCGGGTCGGCGGTCGCCGCCACTTCCACGAGATCGAGGCCGCGATCACGCGCCATGCGAATAGCATCGCGCGTGTTCAAGATGCCGAGTTGCTCGCCGTCGTCGCCGATGACGCGCACTTCAGGCACGCGAATCCGGTCGTTGATGCGCGCAGAGGGTGTCCGGCGTGTGTCAGGACGCTGTCCGCGCCCGCGAAAACTTGGTGAGATTGCTCCACCTCCTGAGTTAAGGGCTGATGCGAGCCGCTTCCGCCCGCGCCCGGTTATTACCTTGAAGACTGCGACGGTGTGTCGTTCTTCCCCGTATGGACACTTCCGCTCTCTTGCTTCCCGATGGTTAATTCGCGTTTTTCCACCAACTCACGCGCCCATCCCTTGAACTCTTCCGTCGACATCGAACCGAGGTCGCCCTGCACGCGCTCGCGCACGGCGACATTTTGTTGCTCCATCTCGCGGTCGCCGAGCACGAGCATGAGCGGCACTTTTTGCAACTGCGCGTCGCGTATCTTCGCGCCGATCTTCTCGCTCCTCGTATTCACCTCGACCCGCAAGCCCGCCGCGCGCAACTCACGCGCAACCTCTTCCGCATACTCGTTGATGCGATCCGTGATCGGCAGCACCGACACCTGCAAGGGCGCGAGCCAGAGCGGAAACGCGCCCGCGTAGTGTTCGATGAGGACGCCGAAGAAGCGTTCAATCGAACCGAAGAGCGCGCGATGCACCATCACGGGGCGATGCGGCTTGTTGTCCTCGCCGATGTACTCCAGTTCGAAGCGTTCCGGCAAGTTGAAATCCCACTGCACCGTGCCGAGTTGCCAGAGCCGCCCGATGGCGTCTTCGATCTTGAAGTCAATCTTCGGACCATAGAAAGCGGCCTCGCCTTCGATGCGCTCGTAAGGGACGCCCCGCGCGTGCAAAGCATCCGCGAGCGCGCCCTCGGCCTGCGCCCAGTCCTCTTCCGCGCCGAGATAATTCTTGTTCGTCTCGTTGCCCTTGACCGACAACTCGAACTTCACTTTTTCGAAACCGAACGTGTGGAAAACTTCGATAACGAAGTCCACGCAATCGCCGATCTCTTTGCGCACCTGTTCGGGCGTGCAGAAGAGGTGCGCGTCGTCCACCGTGAAGCCGCGCACGCGCATCAGGCCGTGGAGCGTCCCCGACAGTTCCGCGCGATAGACCGTGCCCATCTCCGCGTAACGTTGCGGCAGTTCGCGGTAAGAGCGTTGCTGCGACTTATAGATGCCGATGTGAAACGGGCAGTTCATAGGCTTCAGGCGAAACTCCGTATCTTCGAGTTTCGTCGGCGCAAACATCGAATCGCCGTAGTTCTGGTCGTGCCCGCTCACTTGCCACAACTCGCGCTTCGCAATGTGCGGCGTATAGACGAAACTGTAGTTGCGCTTGATCAACTCTTCGTACAGGTAATCTTCCATCTTCTTCCGGATCATCGCGCCCTTCGGATGCCAGAAGATCAAGCCTTGCCCGTAACTGTCCTGAATCGAGAAGAGATCGAGTTCGCGCCCCAGGCGGCGATGGTCGCGTCGCTCGGCTTCTTCGCGCTGCTTCTGCCACGCTTCGAGTTCTTCCGGCGTGTTGAAGGCCGTGCCGTAGATGCGTTGCATCTGCGCGTTTTCGGCGTCGCCCATCCAGTATGCGCCGGAGAGCGTGAGCAGTTTGAAGGCTTTCAGTTTATTCGTGTTCGGCACGTGCGGGCCGAGACAGAAATCTATGAACGGCGAATTGTCTATGTAATAGACGCTCACCGTCTCGCCGCCTTTCTCCGCCACCAACTGGCACTTGAGAGGCTCGCCGCGCTCCTCGAAGATGCGCAGCGCGTCTGCCTTCGGAATCTCTTCGCGCCGGTACGCGAGATTGCGTTTGGCGATGTCGCGCATGCGCTTTTCGATCACGGGCAGATCTTCGTCCGTCAACTGTCGCGGGGCGATCACGTCGTAGAAGAAACCGTAACGCGGGTCGTCGAGGAGCGCGGGACCAATGCCGAGTTGGGTGCCGGGAAAGAGATCGAGAACGGCGGCGGCCAAAAGATGCGCCGTCGAATGGCGCAGCACGTCGAGTCCGTCGCGCGTGGCGGGCAACACCGGCTCGATCTCGACGGTCGCCGTGCTATCGTCGCCGTTCGCGCCCGCCCGCTCCAACTTGTACGCGAGGTCAACTTCGCGGCCATCCACTTTCGCCGCGAGCGCGAGTTTCGCCGCGTCGCGGTCGAGTCGCTTCAAAGCCTCGCCCACGCTCACGCCCGCAGGCAATTGCAAAGCCTGCGAGCCTTCTTTCAGTTGTACGTTTACTTCACTCATCGCCTGTCATCTCCGCGAAAGATTTAAAGAGACTCTCGGCGCGCATCGCGCATATAAGCGACAACACGCGACGCGCCCTCGCGTCACATGGGTTGGAAGAAAAACCCTCCTGACACGAGCGGCGGCCTTCGCGGAAGCAAAAGCGTCTGACCTGATTCTGAATTTTCGCGTTCGCCTAAAGGTAAACGAACAATTACGAGATCGGATTCGACAGAAGCGCCTTTGCCGTGCGACGCCGTGACACAACGTGTGGCGGGTCAGCTTTGATTAGAATCGAAACGTAGTTCGAGTTCGCATCAACATAAAAGCAAAGGTCTTCCGGAGCTCACTGTCGAAAAAAGGAAAATGGTAGGCTCGTGGGGATTTGAACCCCAGACCCCTACCGTGTCAAGGTAGTGCTCTACCCCTGAGCTACGAGCCTACAACTACAAACAACATCGCTTCAAACACGTCTGAAAACGAACTCGTAAAGTAACAAACGCCCCGCGCACATGTCAAGCAAGGCGCAGCCCGCTAAAATCGCATGATCAGGCTCGGATATTCCTTCGACATCTTTTCCGCTCAAGCATTCGCGGCTCGCCCTTGAGATCAAATATTTGACAGCCGCGACGCGAGTTTCCAGCGGCTCCCGGGTGCGGGACGGCTCCGCTCAAGTGGGCTGGGAAAAGACGCGCGGGGCGAAAGCTCCGTCTCTGCCTGTTGCTCAATTCAACGAGCAATAAGCTGGAACAGAGCCTCCGCCCCGACGAAGTTTTTGACGTTGGACAACACCAACGTCTCTTGCCCGCGCCGGAAGGAGACTCAGGCGCGCGGTTGGCGAAGCGTCCGTCTCCTAGCAGGAGAAAGAGCACCAACGCCAGCATCTCCTATAAACTTCCTGAACGCACGGCCCCGGGTCTGGGAGCGTGTAGCAATCGGCTTCCTGCTCTTCGCAACTGCTACAGCAGGGAGCGGCAGCGGTCTGCCTCACGGTGAGGTCGGAAGACGCGACGATGAAACCTGCACACAAGACGACAAGCATGGCGAACTTGCGCAACAGTCTGAGTTTATCTGTCCGGTTCATGTCTGTATCCTTTCGCTTTGAGGTCTGTTGATGAGGTGGCAACCTGTCTACAGTATGCGGGAAACCGGCTTGCCTACCGATTTCCGCCGAAGCCGGGCACGCCTCGCGTTTAAGTTCGGCGCGCGAATGAGAACGTCAATTCAAGAGATCGTTGCTCGCACGCTCCAGCGACAGTTGACTCAAGACTTCATTCTCTTCGGGAGTCGCCAGTTGCCCGATCCAAGAGTTTTTGACGATGCCTTTGTCATCGACAAGAATGAGCGTCGGCGTCACGGCTGCCCCGGTCGTCGAGGGCGACGCCTGCCTGACATCGTTGACGGAGACGCCCAGTTCGTTCAGATAGCTCTTGCCAACTTCCACCTCCTGCGGCAACACGGCCAGCAAATGCAGGTCGGGACGCCCCGCCGCCGCGCGCGTCAGACGTTGATAAAAAGGGGCGCTCTGCGTGCAGTAGCGGCAATCTCGCGAGAGAACCAACACGAGCGTCTCGCCGTTCTTCGCCCAGTCCACGCCGGGCAATGCGGCCTTCGTGCCGGCGGGGATTCTCCGGTCGACGGCGGGCGCGGACGCAGCTTCATTGCCACTGAAGATGTATCTTTTGACGAGGACGCCGCTGAGTAATATCGCGACCACGATGATCGCAATGTTGGCGATGAGTTCGGTCTTCTTGAAGAGGCGGTCTGACATAAATTTGTCCTCACATTTCGATTGGAAGGAGAGTTCACAGACAGCCCCGAACGCCGTTACTCGCACACGTCCGGAGACACTGCCGCCCGGGCGATGCGGCTCGCTGTAGGAACGGGTGCGTATGATTTACGGCGCGTGAGGGCTACCACATGTTGTTCTCTGTAAACTGGCTTTGACTGTTTAGATCAGCGAGAGAGTAGGGGTCGCCAATCCAGGATTAACAAAGGGAGGACGAATTTATATACCTTGCCCCGCAGGGTGTCAATATAAAGCGTGAAGCGAAAGAGACTTTTGCTTGCAGACCTCACCGACGCTGTCATTCCCGCCGCTTGCGATGCGTGGGGCAGCCCCGGCCTCGGCGATGAGTTTCGCGCGCCCCGGAATAACGGCACGGACTTACAGGCGACGCAAGTTGACGACTGGCAATTCGAATTCGAAGTCGCTGTAAAACCCGTCCGTTAAATTCAGACACTCGAAGCATCTACCGCGACGCGCTCCCATTCTTCATAGAGCGCGCGGAGATGTGCGTCCTGCTGCTGGTACTCGTCGTTGAGAGTTGCCACGCGGGCGGCGTCGCGCGCAACTTCGGGGTGGGACAATTCTCCAGAGAGGAACGCCAGACGCTTTTCAACCGCCGCGATCTCGCTCTCGATGAGTTGCGGCGTGCGCGCCGTCGCCGCTCCCGCCGACGACTTTTTCCTGCCGCCCTTACCCTCTGAACTTTTCGCTTTGCGCGAAGCGTTCGCGCTCTCTTCCTGCGCGGCGGCGCGGGCGGGAGTCTTTACGGCGGCGGGCGCGCTGTGCTGCTTCTCCTGAGCGGCGCGAGCGTTGGCGGCGGCCTCCGCGCGTGTGAGAGCTTTCCAATCGTGATACTCGGTGTAATCGCCGTCGTAATGTTCGGCTGCGCTCTGGCCGTCGAGCGCGAGAATTTGCGTCGCCACGCGGTCGAGAAAATAACGGTCGTGGCTGATGGTGATGATCGTGCCTTCGTAAGCGTCGAGGGCTTCTTCCAGACTCTCGCGCGATGGGATGTCGAGGTGGTTGGTCGGCTCGTCGAGGACGAGCACGTTGACGCGCGAGTAGATCAACTTGGCGAGCGCGAGCCTGCCCTTCTCGCCCCCCGAAAGATCGCGTACGTGCTTGTAAACGTCGTCGCCGACGAAGAGAAACTTGGCGAGGAAACCGCGCAACTCGCCCGCCGTCACGGTTGAAGGCGCGACGCGACGCAGTTCCATGATGATCTCGTTGCGTTCGTCCAGATCGTCGAGTTGCTGCGCGTAGTAACCGATCTGAACTTTCGTGCCCCAACGCGCCTCGCCCGCGAGCGGTGGGAGTTTGCCGAGCAGCGTCTTGATGAAGGTCGTCTTGCCCGAACCGTTCGGCCCGATGACGCCGAGGGCTTCGCCCCGCGTGAGCGTAAACGTGATGTCCGTCGCCAGCACCTTATCCGGATAACCGACGGCGAGTTCTTTGACGATCAATGTCTGGTTGCCCGTGCGCTCGACGCCTTTCAACTGGAAGTTGCCCTGCGACCCATCGGCGCGCACAGCTTCGACGCGATCCATTTTTTGCAGCATCGTGCGGCGCGACTTCGCCTGCTTGGTCTTCTGTCCGGCGAGATTGCGGCGAATAAATTCTTCGGTCTTGGCGATGAGGTGTTGCTGGTTTTCGTAAGCGCGCCGCTGCGCCTCGCGCCGCTCTTCGCGCTCGACAAGGAAGGCCGAATAGTTGCCGTGGTAACTCACCGCTTTGCCATTCTCCACTTCGATGATGCGGCGACACGAGCGGTCGAGAAAATAACGGTCGTGCGAAATGATGACGTAGGCCGACCCGTAGCTCGAAAGATACTCTTCGAGCCATTCGACCCCGGCCACGTCCAGATGGTTCGTCGGCTCGTCAAGCAGGAGCACATCGGGTTCGGCGAGCAGGAGGCGCGCCATGCCGAGACGGTTCTTCTGCCCGCCCGAAAGTTTCTCCGTCTCCAGTTGCCACATCTCGCGCTCGAAGCCGAGGCCGAGCAGGATCGCTTCGGCGCGTGCGGCATACTCGAAACCGCCCTCGCGCTCGAATTCGTGTTGGAGGTCGCTGTAGCGTTCGAGCACCGCATCGAGATCGTCAGTCGCTTCGCCCATACGGTGTTCGAGTTCATGCATCTCGTGCTCGATCTGCTGGAGGCGACCGAAGGCCGCGAGCGCGGATTCGTGCACGGTCATGCCCGGCTCGAAATCCACGTGCTGTTCGAGCAGGCCGAGTTTGAGGCCGCGCGCGCGCACCACGTCGCCGCTATCGGGCGTCTCTTCGCCGCCGATCAGGCGAAACAGGGTGGTCTTGCCCGCGCCGTTGCGCCCGACGAGGCCGACGTGCTCGCCCGGATTGATCTGGAGCGACACGCCGCGCAACACATCCTGCGAGCCGTAAGATTTATAGACTTCCGAGAAACGAAACAACATAAGAACGGTGACGAGTGACAGGTGACGAGTTGGTAAATCGTAATCGGTAAATCGTAATCGGTAAATCGTAAATCGTGAATCGTAAACGGAGACTGCTTTCTCCGTTTACGATTCACGATTTGTGTGTTCGAGCCGAACCGGCGATGGCAGCCGCAGCAGTTCAACTACGCGCGAGCTATTTGCCGGCGTTCGCTGCGTTGGTGTTGGACGTTGTGCCGCCTGCCGGGCTCGCCGCCGTCGCGGGCGAAGAGGAGGCCGTGGGGCTTGAAGTCGCGGCGGGCGGCGTGGCCGTCTGCGCCGGACGACTTCCGGCTGGACGCAGGCTGCTCAGCGAAGTCGGGCTGTTGAGCATGTCCTGCGCCAGATTGTTCGTGATCTTCGCCTCGCGCATGGCAACTTCGAGCATCGCCGCATTCAGGATTTGCTTGCGCTGGTTGAGAATGCTCTCCGTCGCATCCTTACGCACTTCCGGATTTTCGAGCGTCAAATTCTCGTTCTGCAAACGCCTGTCCGTCAGCTTGAAGATCGTCCAACGACCGTTGCTCTGAAACGGGTCGGTGATTTTGCCGACTTCCATGGGGCCGAGAAATCTTGAGATCATCTCCTGCGGGAAGCCGCTCTGCTTGAGTTGATCTTCGGTGAAGAAACCGAGGTCGCCGCCGCGCGGCACGCTCTGCGGGTCTTCGCTCTGTTCGCGCGCGACGGTGGCGAAATCCGCGCCGCTCTTGAGGCGTTGGTTGATGATGTCGATCTTGTTCTTGGCCTCGATGTCGCCCTTGGCATCGTTCGCCGCGCCGTTGTCCGCCGGGTCGACGATGATGGCGGCCAGCCCGACTCCGCGCGCGCTCACGTAACGCGCTTTGTTGTTGTTATAAAAATCTTCGACTTCCTTGTCGGTCGGCGGCTCGATCTTCGAGACGGTGCGGTCGAGCAGTTTTTGAATCGCCAACTGGCGGCGCGCGATGTCGCGCATGCCCTCTTCGGTCTGCCCCGATTCTTTGAGCGCACGTTGGAACGCTTCCTGCGTTCCGAGTTGCAGTTTCTGCTCGTTGATGGCTTGCGCAACCTCGTCGTCTTTGGGCATGAGGCTCTCTTTCTCGGCGCGCTGGAAGAGGACTTCGCGGCGAATCAACTCGTCGAGAACCTGCAAGCGTCCGGCGGCAAGTTCGAGTTGCGACATGTCGGAAAACTGCACTTGCTGGCTCTTGGCCTGCTGCTCCAGAATCTTGTCAACCTCGGTTAACATGATCTTTTTATCGTTGACCGAAGCGGCGACGGCTGTGCCCTTGTTGTCGCCGACGGCCTTGCTGCGGTCGCAGGCAACGAAGACAGACGCGAGTAACGCGACGAGGGTGAGAAGACTGATCTGTTTGGCGGCTCTATACACTGTGGATTTCTACTCCTTCAACTTTTATGTGATGATCCAATCGAACTTGCGCGCGAGCGGCAAAGGGCAGCCTGCGCGCTTGACCTCTGGTAAAACTGTTTGCTATATATTTTGGTTTCCCGCGTGCTTCAAGTCCTCACTGTGTGAGTTGGCAATAGACGCGGCGCGCTTTCTACTATTCGGAGGTACACAAAGCAATCATGGCTAAACGATGCGAAGTCTGCGGCAAAGGCCCACAATTCGGAAACAACGTCTCCCACGCGAACAATCGCACCCGCAGGCGTTTCAACCCCAACCTGCAAGAGATTCGCACGCAACGCCCGCAAGGCGGGGTCGTGCGTATGAAGGTTTGCACCAGTTGCATCAAGGGCAACAAAGTAACGAAAGTGGCGCAAACGGCGAAAGCAGCAGCTTAATTTAAACGACGAAGTAAGAACGCGGAGCGACGAGGTGAAAGCAAAGTCTTTCATTCATCGTTCCGCGTTTAATCTTCATCGTTATTCTTTCTAACTGCTATCACGTCGATTTCAACGCGCGCATCGCGTGGCAGACGCGCGGCCTGGACGGTTGAACGCGCGGGCGGTTCGTTTGAAAAATAGCGCGCGTAAACTTCGTTCATCGCCGCGAAGTCGTCCATATCGGCGAGAAACACGGTCGTCTTCACCACCGCTTCCAGACTCGTTCCCGCCGCCCGCAAGACCTCCGCGAGATTGCGCAAAACCTGCTCAGTCTGCTCCGCGATTCCACCTTCGACAAACACGCCCGTTGCAGGATCAATCGGAATCTGCCCCGACGTAAACACGAAGTTGCCTATCCGCACGGCCTGCGAATAAGGACCGATGGCTTGCGGCGCGGCCTCTGTTGCGACGATCTCCCTCACGGTGTGCATATCCTCTTTTTAGTCTCACCAAGCAAATTGCGCATTGTAACAAAAACTCCGCCGCTAGACCAACGCGAGAGCACCGACGAGTTGCGGGCAGGTGCGCTCGTCGCGTCGAGGATTAAGGCGGAAAGCAGACTTAAATATTACAGATGAGTTTTATGGCGTGACGGATGCTTGGCTGTGAATTAATAACAGAGGCGCGGCAAACTGTTGTGGCGTCGCCGCGTGGCGGTGCGCGGCAGTTCCGGCGTCACGCCTGCCGGGTGTCAGGCGGCTCCCTGCAAGCGTTCCACGTCGAGCACGCCGGGCACGCCGCGCACGGCGCGGATAACTTTATCGAGATGCTTCACATCGAAGACCTCGACCGTAACCTCGATGCGCCCGTGATTGTCGGACGCAACCGTTGCCCGCGCATCGCGGATGCCGGTCTTCAAGTCGGAGATCGCATTTGTGATTCCGGCGATCATGCCCGTGCGATTCTCCGTGACGGCGAGCAGTTTGACGGCATAAGCCGCGTGCTCGCTCCTGCCCGCCCATTCAACCGCGACGATACGCTCCGGGTTGACCATCAACGCCTGCACGTTCTTGCAACGTTCGGCGTGGACGGCGACTCCCTTGCCACGCGTGACATAACCGATGATCGGCTCGCCATGCACCGGATTGCAGCAACGCGCGCGGGCGACGAGCAGATCGTCTATGCCGCGCACGACTATCGCATCGTCGCCGAGACGGATGAGACGCTTGACGGCCTGCACGCTCGTGCGCAGGCGCGACTCTTTGCGCTCGTCGAGTTCGGCGAATTTTTCGGGGCCGAGATATTTGGAGATGACGTTCTTCGGGACGAGTTTGCCGTAACCGATAGCGGCGAGCAGATCGTCCACGCGCCCGTAGCCATACTCGCCCGCGATCTTTTTAAAGTCGCCGTTTGAATCCGTGAGCAGTTTCTTGGTCGAGAGTTGGAAGCGCGCGGCCTCCTTCTCGAAAAGTTTGCGACCGATCTCGATTGATTCCGTGCGTTGCTGCTCCGAAACCCAGTGGCGCACGCTGGTGCGCGCTTTTGAAGTGACGACGAAATTGAGCCAGTCGCGCGAAGGGTTTGAGTTGGGCGAGCGAATGATCTCGACCACATCGCCGTTCTGAATCGGCGTGCGCAAGGGCACGATGCGTCCGTTGACGCGTGCGCCCGTACAGGTGTTGCCGACCTCGGTGTGAATCATGTAGGCGAAGTCAACGGGAGTCGCGCCGCGCGGGAGTTGGATGATCTTGCCCATCGGCGTGAAGGCGTAAACGTCGCGCGGGTAGAGATCGAGTTTGAGCGATTCGAGAAAATCGCGCGAGTCTTTGACTTCCTGCGTCCATTCGATGAGCGAGCGCAGCCATTGGAAGGCCTCGTCGTCTTCGTGCGCGCCGCGCTTCCCTTCCTTGTATTTCCAGTGCGCGGCGACGCCCTCTTCCGCGATGCGATGCATCTCGTCGGTGCGAATCTGCACCTCAAAAGGCTGCCCTTCCGTGCCGATGACGGAGGTGTGGAGCGATTGGTAGAGATTCTCGCGCGGCGTGGCGATCCAATCTTTGAAGCGACCGGGCAGAGGCTTCCATAAGTTGTGAATGATGCCGAGCGCGGCGTAGCAATGACGCACCTCGTTCGGCAGGACGACGCGCGCCGCGACCAGATCGTAAACCTGATCAAGCTCGATCTTTTGTCGCTTCAATTTCTTCCAGATCGAATAGAGACGCTTGACGCGCCCCTCGACCCGTATGTAAGGCACGTCGGCCTCGCGCAGTTTCTCTTCGATGCGCGCGGTGGTGGCATGAAGGAAGACTTCATGCTCGGCGCGTCGTTGTTCGAGTTGGGCTGTGAGTTCGCGGTAGTCCTCTGGGTGCAGGTGCTGGAAGGCGAGGTCTTCGAGTTCGCTGCGCAGTTTGCCCATGCCGAGGCGGTGCGCGATGGGGGCGAAGATGTCGAGCGTCTCCTGCGCGATGCGTTGCCGCTTTTCCGGTTTCAGGTAATGCAGCGTGCGCATGTTGTGCAGGCGGTCTGCGAGTTTGACCAGCACGACGCGCACGTCGTCGATCATCGCCAGCAGCATCTTGCGCACGTTCTCGGCCTGCTGCACCTCCTTCGACTGGTTACTGATCTGCGCGATCTTCGTCAAGCCCTCGACGAGATGCGCCACCTCTTCGCCGAAGTATTCGCGGATCGTCGCCGGTTCGACGAGCGTGTCTTCCACCACGTCGTGCAGGAGTCCGGTGGCGACGGAAACTTCGTCGAGCCGCATGTCTGCCAGAATGTTGGCGACTTCGAGCGGGTGTACGAGATAAGGTTCGCCGGAGGCGCGCGTCTGCCCTTTATGTTCGCGCGCCGAAAAAAAGTAGGCGCGACGCAACATATCCAGATCGGCCTGCGGATGATTGCGCCCAACTTTTTCGACGATCTCTTCGATCCGAATCATAAGCATTCGTGAATCGTGAATCGTAAATCGTGAAGAGAGGAGTTCCGGTTTGTTCTATTCACGATTTACGATTCACGATTTACTGATAAGAATAGGTGATGCCCGACTCGAAAGTCGAGCATCACCTCTTTTTCGGGCAGTGAAAGTTTACTGAAAAAGCTTCGAACGCGGGAGACTCGTTCGTGTCGCCCTGCGCGCGTACCGGCGCCAGCGAGCTAGCTTGAAGCGGGCGACTTGGCCGCTTTGGCTTTCTCTTCTTCATCCTTCCTGCGTTTGTTCTCTTCACTCAGTTGAGAAGTCTTCTGCTGGGCGGCGGCGGCCTGTTTCTGGTATTCGGCCTTCTTGTCGTTGTTGCCTTCCATCTCCGCCAGTTTGACGTGCTCCAACAGCAGGTTTGTTTTGTAAGACCAGGCCTGCTCGCTGTTCGGGTCGAGGCTGATGGCCTTCTCGGCCAACGCCATGCCGTCGTTGACGCACTTCATCGCCTTGTCGAAGTCTGCCTGCTCCTTCGGCTTCTTGAACTGGATGATGGCCTTGCCATCTTTCATCACGGTCTGCTTGTTTTCCTTCTGCTCCGTGATGGTGTAGGAGCAGTTCCACTCCTTGCTCGCCATCAGCGT